>JAAELM010000422.1 GCA_024226635.1 Oceanicoccus sp.
ACGTCCTGGCCCTAAACGCCCTTGAGAAATCTCAAAGCCCCGCCCTTCACCTAATATCATATTATCCTTAGGTATACGGCAGTTATTAAAACGTAGATGCATATGGCCATGGGGAGCGTCAGGATTACCAAATACCTCCATACCTTCTAACACTTCAACACCGGGGTTATCCATTGGCACCAGAATTTGGCTTTGGCGTAAATACATTGGGGTTTCGGGATCAGCGTTGGTTTCAACCATCACGATCATAATGGCACAGCGACTATCACCGGCGCCGGAAATATAAAACTTCTCACCATTAATGACCCACTCGTCACCGTCTAATACGGCGGAGGTGGCGATATTTTTTGCATCGGAAGAAGCCACATCAGGTTCTGTCATGGCATAGGCTGAACGAATTTTTCCGTCTAACAATGGAGTTAACCACTGCTCCTGCTGTGCAGGGGTTCCATATTTGGCTAACACTTCCATATTGCCGGTATCGGGTGCGGCACAGTTAAATACTTCTGGCGCTAAAAAGCTTTTACCCATTTCTTGAGCCAGATAGGCATAATCAAGATTGCTAACCCCTTCGCCATTCCAGTCTGGTAAAAAGAAATTCCACAAACCCTGGGCTTTAGCTTTAGCTTTCAAGCCCTCTAATATCTCGCTTTGACGATCACTTAAACGCCAGATATCTTCTTTGCAGGGAGAATTATGAAACTCATGTTCTAAAGGTGTGATCTCAGTTTCTATAAAGGTTTTAACTTGTTGTAAAACCTTAACAAAACTGTCGGAAATTTGTAAATTAAATAATTCACCAGAGGTGGACATACATGTTCTCCAGATTTAATGATAGCAATGCCGAGGCTTACAAGGGTGCATTGGCCTTATTCACTACTAGTAAATATACCGTAATAACGGTCTAATAATAACTTAATGCTGATAATGACACAAGTTGTGACAATAGATAATATTGCATTATAATGCCTGTTAAATTGGGCAGCACCCATCGTCTTTTGGTCTTATATTGGCGGCTGAGCTGCCATGCTTGGCCCTAAGAAGTTATATTTTTAATCACTATTGTTTAAGGAATACCTATGAGCACTGATATGTTTAATCTTTCTGGAAAAATCGCCATCGTTACCGGCGCCAGTCGTGGCATTGGTGAAGAAATTGCCAAGCTACTCGCTGAACAAGGTGCCCACGTTATTGTGTCCAGCCGTAAAATTGATGGCTGCCAGGAAGTGGCCGATAAAATTATTGCTGCCGGCAACAGTGCTGAAGCTTTTGCCTGCCATGTGGGTGATATGGATAACATTACCGCGTTATTTGATTATGTTAAAAGCAAACATGGCACGCTGGATATTTTAGTTAATAACGCCGCTGCCAATCCGTACTTTGGTGATATTCTGGATACCGACCTCGGTGCCTATAATAAAACGGTTGATGTTAATGTTCGCGGCTATTTCTTTATGAGTGTAGAAGCAGGAAAAATTATGCGCGATACCGGCGGCGGCAGTATTGTTAACACGGCATCCATTAACGCTTTGCAGCCCGGTTTTTTGCAGGGTATTTATTCCATCACTAAAGCCGCTGTAGTTAATATGACAAAATCTTTTGCCAAGGAATGTGCGCGTCATAATATTCGTTGCAATGCCCTGCTGCCCGGTTTAACCAAGACTAAATTTGCCAGTGCATTATTTACTAACGATGATATGTATAAAATGGCGGTTGAAAACATCCCAATGCAGCGCCATGCAGAACCGCAAGAAATGGCCGGTACGGTTTTATATCTGGTCTCCGATGCCAGTAGTTATACCACTGGGGAATGTATTGTTGTCGATGGCGGCATAACCATATAGAAGTATCAATCTACAGGGCTAACCACCAGCGAGATTGTAAAGTGAGGTTTTATGATTAATTTAATCAAACTTCTACTGTTCAGCCTGCTGGTTGTCCACCCTGCCCATAGCCAGATTAATACGGACAGCGTTGCCGCTCCCGGCGATGAGTGGCTCAGCCATGGTCGCGATTACAAAGAACAACGTTATAGCCCACAAACCGACATTAATACCAGCAATGTCAATAAATTGGGCTTAGCCTGGTCTTTTACCTTTCCCACCGACAGAGTGATGGAATCCACTCCGCTGATCCATCAGGGGATCTTGTATGTCACTACCCCCTGGAGTCACGTCTTTGCTATTGATGCCCGCACCGGCGAGCAACACTGGCACTTTAACCCCGAGGTTAACAAAGCCCATTTAATCAATAGTTGTTGCGGCCCTGCCAACCGCGGTGCTGCTCTTTGGAGCAGTGAAAACAAAACACTGGTTTTTGTTGGCAGTTTTGATGGCCGTCTTATCGCAATTGATGCCAGTAATGGCGAACAAGTATGGTCGGTACAAACCACACCATTAAACAGCCACTACACCATTACCGGCGCGCCGCGTATTGTGGATGGCAAAGTCATTATAGGTAATGGCGGCGCAGAACTCGGTACCCGTGGTTATATCACCGCCTACGATGCTGCCAGCGGTAACCAACTTTGGCGTTTCTATACGGTACCGGGAGACCCATCCAAACCTCAGGAAAGCCCTGCCCTTGAACAAGCGCTGGATAGCTGGAAAGGGGAATGGTGGAAGTATGGCGGTGGCGGCACAGTTTGGGATGGCATGGCCTACGACCCCGAATTAGACTTGCTCTATATCGGCACCGGTAATGGCTCCCCCTGGAACCGCGATGTTCGCAGCCCTGGTGGTGGCGATAACTTATACCTTAATTCCATTGTGGCCCTGCGCCCCGATACCGGTGACTATGTTTGGCACTATCAGGTCACCCCTAAAGATAATTGGGACTACACCGCAACCCAACAACTGGTACTGGCACAATTGAACCTTAATGGCGAACAGCGCAAGGTGATTATGCAGGCGCCAAAAAATGGCTTTTTCTATGTACTGGATAGAGCCACTGGGGAGTTATTATCGGCGGACGCCTATGCCCAGGTGAACTGGGCCAGTCATATTGATTTAACCACGGGCCGCCCGGTAGAAAACGCCGTTGCCAACTATCAGCAAACCGGCGGATCAATTATCTGGCCTGCCCCCTTTGGGGCCCACAACTGGCAACCTATGGCCTATAACCCAGAGACGCAGCTGGTCTATATCCCCAAACAGCACGCCCCCGGTATTTACAAAGCCGAACAAAAGTTCACTTACAAGCCCCACCGCTGGAACACCGCTACCGATTTTAGCGTCTATAGCCTGCCCGCTGACCCCATGCGAGCCAAAGCCGCCTCCGACGCTTCAATTCGTGGTTACTTAAGTGCCTGGGACCCTATTGCCAAACAGATGCGCTGGGAAGTCAAACACCCCCTCCTGGTTAATGGCGGCGTGCTGACAACGGCTGGCGGGCTGGTTTTCCAGGGTACAGGTTCCGGCGGTTTTCATGCCTATGATGCCAACCATGGCAAACGACTTTGGAGCTTTCAGGCCGACAGCGCCGTACTGGCTGGCCCAATAAGTTATGCCATTGATGGCGAGCAATATATTGCTGTTACCCAAGGTTCCGGTGGCAGCATAATGATGGGTATGGGTATTAAAAATACCACTATTAAAAACCCCAACCGCCTGTTAGTGTTTAAACTACAAAGCAAGCCCGCCAAACAAGTGGCAGCCACCGAAACACTCGCAACCGACATATTCAGGGCACCGCCACCGACCGTTAAACCTCACTCACTCAGTGAAGAAGACCTACACAAAGGTGCCCGCCTGTTTGAAAATAACTGCAGCTTTTGCCATGGCACCAGCGCCAATGGCAGTGACGTGGTGCCGGACCTGCGCTATATGAGCGAAGAGTCCCACCAGAATTTTCAGGCTATTGTCCTGGCTGGCCTGCTAACCCATAAGGGTATGGTTGGCTTTTATGCCAACCTCAGCCCTGAAGATGTCAATAACATCCACGGCTACCTTCGCCAGAGAAATGCAGACCTGCATAAAGAAATCACTATGGGCAGCCTATGGGACAAACTACGCTATTGGTTTTGGTTTTGCTTGAGTAAGCTGGTCGATATTTTCCCCGCAGTGGCCAACACCGAGCTCGGCCTCGCCACCGCCCTTCCTGAAATAACAGTATCAAGCAATTAGGCCAAAAAATCGCTGCGCTGCGGATTACCAAAAAGCTCAAGCAATCAGAATTAGCCTATGAAGCAGGAGTCTCTGAACGCACCCTACAGCGTTTGGAGGCTGGCGATATCATCAAGTCCGATGGCTTGCTTAAGGTTGTTATGCAG
>JAAELM010000423.1 GCA_024226635.1 Oceanicoccus sp.
CGAGGTTCACCGCAGGTTTACTGGGTTTCGGCGACGTTTAAGATAAAGCACAGCATCTAGTGATTAGCTTAAACACAACCACTATATAATGTACCCAAGCCCCTCGTCATTCCCGCGAAGGCGGGAACCCAGTGCTGTAAATTTCCGCTTTGGCGGAAATAACAGCAGTAGCATGCAGGCTGGATTCCCGCCTGCGCGGGAATGACGAGGGGCGGCTGATACATTATGTAGTGGTAGTGTTTAAACTGATCACTAGATGCTGTGCTTTATCTTAAACGTCGCCGAAACCCAGTAAACCTGCGGTGAACCTCGCAAAACCCCACTCCATTTTTTATTCCCCAAACTCAATATTTGGTTGAACAGAACCCCCTTTATCCCTATAATGCGCCCGCCTTAATCGACGATTGATTAAGCAGCCACTCCATTTTCAGGTTTTTGACCTGAATTCAGGTAGCCAGAGTCAAGATACGCACCCAGAGGCGTTGAGCGAGAATTAGCGTGGAAATGCAGTCAAACAAAGATGCAGCCACCGGTGCTCAACTGAGTAAACCGCCTCTAACGCGGCTTTTTGTATTGCAACTACTGGTGTTGTTGGTGATATCCGCAGGCTTGTATTTTGTGGATACCACAGCGGCCTTATCGGCTCTTGTGGGCGGCTTAATTTCGATAGGCCCTAATGCTTATTTTGCCCGTTGGGCATTTCGCTTTTCAGGAGCGAGAGCAGCAGGAGATGTAGCCCGATCATTTTATCGTGGCGAAGCAGGAAAGTTTTTATCAACAGCTGTGTTGTTTGCCGGTGCCTTTGCACTGATTCAACCAATAAACCCCGCTGTGTTGCTCCTGACTTATATATTTATGATGGCGTTGAATTGGATTTTGGCGCTGCGAGTCATCAAAAGATGAATCGCAAAAAGAATTTGGAACTGCTTTTAATTTTTATCTAACAGGTATTAAACAGCATGGCTGGTGATACGTTAACCACTGAAAGCTATATCAAGCACCACCTGACCAATATGACTTACGGCAAGTTGCCAGAAGGTTATGTTCGTGAAAGTTACGATGGTACGACTGAAACTCTTACTCAAGATACCTGGACCCTGGCCCATAACGATGTCGAAATGAAAGACATGGGTTTTATGGCGGTTCACGTTGATTCCATGTTCTGGTCGATTACCCTGGGTTTAATCTTTGCCTTTATCTTCCGCAAAGTTGCCGTTGGCATGCACTCAGGTGTTCCCAAAGGTCTACAAAACTTTATTGAAATGATTATCGATTTTATCGATACCAACGTAAAAGATACTTTCCACTACAAAAATCCACTGGTTGCGCCTTTAGCACTAACTATCTTCATCTGGATCTTCTTTATGAACCTGATGGATTTGATCCCGGTTGACTGGATTCCAGAGCTAATGATGTGGGCTACCGGCGATCCGCACTTCTTCTTCAAAGTGGTTCCAACCACTGATCCCAATATCACTTTGGGTATGGCCTTCACGGTATTCTTCCTGATGATCTACTTCAGCATCAAAGAAAAAGGCTTGATGGGTTTTGTGAAAGAATTAACCCTACACCCTTTCCACGCCGGTAAGTGGTATGTCGATATCTTCTTAATTCCAGTTAACTTTATTCTGGAAAGTGTTTCTCTCATCGCCAAGCCTATTTCTCTTGGTCTTCGTTTATTCGGAAACCTGTACGCTGGTGAAATGATCTTTATCCTGATTGCAGCCATGTTCGGTGCCGGTTTATTCCTTGGCGTATTAGCGGGCTTCTTGCAACTGGGTTGGGCGATATTCCACATTCTGGTTATCGCGTTACAAGCTTTTGTTTTCATGGTGTTAACTATCGTTTATATGGCGATGGCGCACGATGTTGACGAAGAACATTAATTTAACTTTTTACTTTTAACTAACGAACGTTTCGTTCACTACTGGAGATAGAAAAATGGGTCTTGCATTAATCGCCGTTTCTCTTTTGATTGGTTTGGGTGCCGCTGGTACTGCTATTGGTTTTGGTCTTTTAGGCGGCAAATTGCTTGAAGGTTCTGCACGTCAGCCTGAGATGGCTCCTATGCTTCAGGGCAAAATGTTCCTGATCGCAGGTCTTCTGGATGCTGTTCCAATGATTGGTGTTGGTATCGGCATGTACGTATTGTTCGTAGTTGTACCGACTTTAGCCGCTTAAGTTAAAAAGTTAACAACAACTTTTTTTATAAACTTATTTAAGCTGAGGTGTCGGCGTGAACATTAATCTGACTTTGATTGGCCAGTCCATCACATTCCTTGCGTTTGTGTGGTTCTGTAAAGCCTTCGTCTGGACTGCGATTCGCAATGCCATGGACGAGCGTGAAGCACAGATTGCTGATGGTCTTGAAGCTGCTGACCGTGCTGGTAAAGATTTAGAACTGGCACAGGAAAAAGCGACACAGCAATTACGTGAAGCCAAGCAGGAAGCTGCTGCTATTATCGATGCCGCTAACAAGCGTGCAAACCAAATTGTCGATGAAGCAAAAACGGCCGCCCATGAAGAAGGCGACCGTATTAAAGCTGCTGCGAAAGCTGAAATTGATCAGGAAGTTAACCGTGCTAAAGAAGCCCTGCGTTCGCAGGTAGCTGGTTTAGCGTTGGCAGGTGCCGAACAGGTACTTGAAGCTTCTATCGATGAAGGCGCACATAAGGCGTTGGTTGAAAAACTGGCTGCCGGTCTGTAAGGGAGATTTAGCATGGCTGAATTAAGCACCCTGGCACGACCTTATGCGAGAGCCGCATTTGAATTTGCAGCTGGCGCTGATGACTTGGCCGCCTGGTCCAAGCAATTGGCAACCGCTGGTGTTGTAGCTCAAGCAGACAACATGGTGAAGGTTTTAACCTCACCATCTTTAACCTCTGGCCAACAGGCTGCACAGTTCCTGGAAGTGTGTGGTGATGAGCTGACTGCGAACGCACAGAACTTTATTAAAGTGTTAGCTGACAATAAGCGCCTGCCGCTATTGCCAACGATTTCAGCACTTTTTGAAGAGTTTAAATCGAATCGCGAAAAGAGTGTTGAAGTAGAAGTAGCAACCGCCTTTGAGCTGGATGCTGCTATTCAGGAAAAATTGGCTACGGCCTTAAGCGGTAAGTTAGAGCGTGATGTAAACGTGCAAACCGTTGTTGATAAAAACTTACTGGGTGGCGTAGTAGTACGCGCTGCGGATGTAGTGATCGACGGTAGTGTGCGCGGACGCTTGAATAAACTTGCCGAAGCAATGAATTCCTAGTGAAGAAGAAGGGATCAGATAAAAAGCTGATCCCATAATGAGGAAAAGACAATGCAACAGCTGAATCCATCTGAGATTAGCGAAATTATCAAAAGCCGCATCGATCAACTTGATGTGTCTAGCGAAGCCCAAAACGAGGGCACCGTCGTATCTGTTACTGACGGTATTATTCGTATCCACGGTCTTACCAACGTTATGTACGGTGAGATGATTGAATTTGAAGGCGGTATCTACGGTATGGCGTTGAACCTTGAACGCGACTCTGTGGGTGCGGTTGTTCTTGGTGATTACCAGAGCCTGGCGGAAGGCCAGACTTGTAAGTGTACTGGTCGCGTACTTGAAGTACCGGTTGGTCCTGAACTACAAGGTCGCGTTGTTGACGCACTGGGTAACCCTATCGACGGTAAAGGTCCTATCAACGCGAAAGCGACAGACTTTATCGAAAAAGTTGCTCCCGGTGTTATCGAGCGTCAATCGGTTGATCAGCCAGTACAGATTGGTTTGAAATCCGTTGACTCGATGGTACCCATCGGTCGTGGCCAGCGTGAGCTGATCATCGGTGACCGTCAGATCGGTAAAACAGCGATTGCTGTTGATGCGATCATCAACCAGAAAGACTCAGGCATTAAGTGTGTCTATGTAGCGGTTGGCCAGAAAGCGTCTTCGATTGCTGCGGTTGTTCGTAAGTTGGAAGAGCACGGCGCGATGGATCACACCATCATCGTTGCGGCTACAGCTTCTGATCCAGCGGCGATGCAGTTTTTGGCGCCTTTTGCCGGCTGTACCATGGGCGAATACTTCCGTGACCGCGGTGAAGATGCACTGATCATTTATGATGACTTGACCAAGCAGGCTTGGGCATATCGTCAGATCTCTTTGTTACTACGTCGTCCTCCAGGTCGTGAAGCGTATCCTGGTGATGTTTTCTACTTGCACTCGCGTCTATTAGAACGTGCTGCTCGTGTAAACGCTGACTACGTTGAGAAGTTTACCAACGGTGAAGTTAAAGGTAAGACCGGTTCATTGACGGCTCTA
>JAAELM010000424.1 GCA_024226635.1 Oceanicoccus sp.
AAACAAAAAAATATTGCTGAAAACAAGGCCAGTGATTACCTGCGAAAACTTAATTCAAAATTAGAAGATCTTGTGGCTTCACGTACAGCCACGCTGGAAAAAGCTAATTCTGACCTGGCCTTACTTGCGAGCCAGGACAGCTTAACAGGGCTATTAAATCACCGCTCATCCATCAACCAGGTTAGCAAGGCATTAAACGAAGCAAATCGTTACAACATATCAATTGCTGTCATCATGATTGATCTGGATAATTTTAAACTACTGAATGATCAATATGGCCACCAGGTGGGTGATGAAGCCATTGTTTCCGTTTCACAAGTACTCAGATCAAACTTAAGAGACACCGATAGTTGTGGTCGTTATGGTGGTGAAGAATTCATACTGATCATCACACGTACAGATTTAGATGAGGTAAATCAACTTGCTGAACGTTTGAAAAGCAATATTGCAGAAATACATTTAAGTCAGACTCCAGATGCTAACGTAACAGCTAGCTTTGGTATTGCCATGTGTTTATCCACTCAATGCGAGGAATACACTACAGATTCACTTATTTCTGCTGCCGATTCAGCCTTGTATAAAGCTAAGCTAAGCGGTCGAAATAAAATATGCTTTACCCCTTCTAACCAGATGGTGTAATTCCCCCATTTTTAGCAGGGCTCACTAGTAGAAATTATGTTGCCTCTTGTAACATCCTCCGGGGAGATATACCACCAATTGGCATATTGGGTCGTTCATTATTGTAACGCCATAACCACTGGGTGGCTGTCTCCTGAGCATGAACTATTGCATCAAACAGATGTTGATCCAACCGTTCATGACCTGCGGTTCGGTTAAACCGTTCTACATAAGCATTCTGCTGAGGCTTTCCAGGTTGAACGTAATGCAACTGGAACTGTTTTCGCCGCCCATTCCACCAACTGACCACTGAGGTATTCAGGGCCATTATCACAGCGAATAGCCTCAGGCTTACCCCGCCACGCAATGATGCGGTCCAGAGTACGTATCACCCTTAACGCCGGCAGGGATAAATCCACTGCAATACCCAGTCCTTCCCGGTTGTAATCATCCAGGATGTTAAACGTCCTGAATGTACGGCCATCCCGCAAGGCATCGTGCATGAAATCCATCGACCACATGGCATTGATGTGCAGGGGTACAGCCAGTTTCTCCGGTTTATCCCGCTATGTCGTATTATTAATACACTTTGGTTACGTTGGCCTGCTCCGTAACTATTTGATTAATAGACATCATTTGTCAATAACACCCTTAATACACTTTTTATAAGTTTAGTGGTTAAAAAAGATAGGTGCTATCAAACAGAAAGGGCTCCTATTTTTCTACTGGTAAAGCAGCCAAAAGTTTATTAAGTGTAGGCGAACGTGTTCTGCTGAACATCCGGCGTACGGCAAGTGTTTGGACGCCGCCTGCAAGGAGACGCTTATAAAGTGCGTGCACATCAGGATGATAATTGTCTGGAGCTTGCGCTACAATCTCAGCTCAGACCAACCACCATTAGCAACCAGGGAAAGATTCCATGAATAGCAGCACGAATGATTTTGAACAAAAGGGTGCTGAAATCGCCAAACGTGTTTTTTCCGGGCAACCCGTCAGCCCCGAGGAGTTGGACCTGCACAATGTTTACTGGCAATTCGTGCAAGTCAATAACCGCGGCCTCGAGCAATGGCTTCGCGATTGTGAAGCCGAGGAGCCAATGAACACGGTAAACTCTCTGAAGCATTTGGAGCTTGACGAGGTAGCCGAACTGACCTTAAAGGCGATGGGCCTGCTAACCAGGAAGCATTTAAGTAGAGCAGATTGCGATACAGATACGGCAAATTCAGAGGCTGAAGACAGTATTGGGGAAATTGTCGAACTGGATCGTCAATACCTTGAATACCGGGGGGCTATTTTCGCTATCTGTTAGATAGATGTCTTAGGTCCGTCAATTTCTTTTTCTGCACCCAAACCTATTTCCCCCAACAAAGGGCATGTTGCTTGATTGAAGACTACCGAGTATAAGTAGAACAAACACCCTTTCTCCCGCCACGTTACCCTGAATATCCGGCGGGCGGCAAGTGTTTGGACGCCGCATGTGGGACACGCGATTCCGTCCTGTGCATTTTTTTGGCCGTGCACATCGAAAGTAACAGATGAGTGGAGCGACGGACACTCCTTGTCCCGCCGCCCAGTTTGTCACTTACGACGCTTCCTTCATCGCCTCCTCAATTACTTCTGCCGTCATCTCAGAACCTGATGCCATACTGGCCACAGAGAGGTGAGAATACTTAGCCGTCACCAGGGGAGAGCTGTGATTGAGTAAGGTCTGGACTGTACGTCGTCGAAACCTTTTGGACGAGGTGTTACCTGATTGAAGAGATACTTTAGCTCATCAAGTGGTTTAATTGATTGAGTTGCTGCCGATTATGGGTTAGCTGTATTTACTAAAC
>JAAELM010000425.1 GCA_024226635.1 Oceanicoccus sp.
TAGGTAGCACCTAAAGCTAATAAGGTTTCACTGGTGCTGTTTTCTGCATTGATATAAGAAGAACTGCGATCTATATCGTTATAACGCTTTTGCTGGGTGTCGATATCTTCATAACGAATACCGGCTGTAATATCCAGCTGCTCGTTAACAGCGATATGATCCATGATGTAAACGGAAAGGGCTTCTGCTTCTTCAACACGGTTGTTTTTAGAGCTTGGGTCATCCGTTGACTGATAAACAAGGCTGCCATTAATTTGGTCAAAAATATCAGTAGGCTGGAAGCGATCGACTTCATCTTCATGCCACCGCAAGCCGAAATCCAAATCGTGATTCATGCCGATTAACGACACTTGCCAATTTAGCTCAGCCTGCAAACCGTAAGATTTATATTGGCGAGCATTATGCTTAACCTTAAGACCGCTCTCATCGATAGTGCCATCAAGAATTCCCTGAGCTGTAGCATCACCAGCATTGGCTGCATCGATATAGTCATCACCACCTCCTAATTTGTACCAATCGCGCTCAAAGTCATTGTAATAAGCAGTCGTTTTAAGCGACAAATCATCATTAAATGCCATCAAGTGACCAATCGTTACCGATGCATGCTCGTTATCCATTTGGTCCAGCTCACTAATACCATAACGACGGTTAGGATCTTTATCGAAATCAGCATCCGTTAAACCCAGGTAGCTCTGGTCAGAAACTTCAGTAGAGTACTGCAGTTTGATATCTACCTGGTTGTAGATACCATCGCCTTCAGTGGTATTGAGTCGTAATTTGGCCAGATAATCTTTTTTATCCAAACCGGCATCACGGTTAGAGCGGTCGATATTTTTAAAACCATCAGCATCATGCTGGTGGGTCTCAACCAGCCAACCCATATTATCGCTGCTATCGCCATACCAGGCATGCATACGGTTTTCGCCATCTTCACCAATTTCAACCAATACATCACCCTGTGCTTGTGCAGGAATGGGTGTTGAAATCAGATTAACGGCACCACCAACGGTATAGGGGCCTTGCTTCAATGCTTCAGGGCCTTTCAATACTTCAACAGCATTGACACGACCCGTGGTAGGAAAATAATACGCCGAGGGGCCTGAGTAAGGAGCCGGTGCAATCAGTACACCGTCTTCCATTAAGGTAATCTTTTCAGAGCGGGAACCACCGGCACCACGAATACCGATGTTAGGACGCAGGCCATACCCTTCTTCCTGCTGTACATAAACACCTGGCACCTGGCGCAAGATGCGGTGAATGTCTGTGTACTGGAATTTCTCAAGCTCAGCTTCATCAATTACAAATGCAGAACCGGACATAGTTCTGGCTTCATCTTTGGAGCCAATAATCACAACTTGCTCCAGCGATATCTGTGAAGCCTTGTTTTTCTCTATAGCAGTTGCCACTGCAACACTGCTAGTGACCGCCAACATGAGGCCTAACGACATATTTCTGATAGTTAACACACCTAATCTCCTACATGACTTTAATAACTGGAGTGAATGTTATTCTAAATGATAATGATTTGCAATAACATTACAGTAATTGTCTACAGTCACAAAAAAACCGCCAACTGGCGGCTTTAATAGGATGGCCCCCACAAAAGAGCCAAACGTTAAATCAGCTTATTCTGCCGTTGCAGCAGCCGTCTCTTTAATCAGGGTTTGCAATTCACCCTTTTCAAACATCTCGCAGACGATATCGCAGCCACCGACTAATTCACCACCCACCCAAAGCTGCGGAAAGGTTGGCCAGTTAGCATAGGTTGGCAGGTTAGAGCGTATTTCAGGATTCGATAGAATATCAACAAAGGCGAAACGCTCACCACAAGACATCAGCGACTGTACTGTACGGGCTGAAAAACCGCACTGTGGCTGATTAGGAGAACCCTTCATATATAAAATAATCGAGTTGCTCTCAATTTGGTCTTTAATTGTTTCCATTACGTCCATCAGGTACACCTTAGGTTAAAAAATTTGAATACTATAAATTGAACAGCGCTATAAACTGGACAACATTGTACCGTGATTTACTTGTATTTGCCCGACTAAATTAGTCTGACCTTTTACCACTTGGCCCACCCGCCCCAATCAGGCCATCAGCTGATAGTAAACCCAGCAGCCACGGGCCGTACCACCTACCTATTGTCGATAGAATGATTGCCAAACTGCGGTCAGCGCTATACTATTAGCTCTTAAATCAGGCAGCTCCAGCTGCCTTTTTGCGTTTTTGGCCATTAACTCCAATCACGCATATCTTTAAAAATGAAAGGATAAAACAGTGACAGCTGTTATGAATACCTATGGTCGGCTTCCGGTAAGCTTTAGCCATGGCAAAAACGTCTACCTTTATGATCAGGAAGGCCATGAATACCTGGATGCCATTAGCGGCATCGGTGTTAATGCCCTTGGGCACGCTCACCCGGCGGTAACTGAGGCCATCAAAAGCCAGGCTGACTTACTGATCCATACCTCCAATCTTTATGGCATTGAACGACAGCAAAAACTGGCGGAATCACTCTGCGCTATTTCCGGTATGGAATCCGTGTTTTTTAGTAACTCCGGCGCCGAAGCCAATGAAGCAGCGATTAAAATCGCCAGACTCTATGGCCACAATAACGGCATTGACCTGCCACAAATCGTGGTGATGGATAACGCCTTCCACGGCCGCACCATGGCCACACTAACCGCCTCCGGTAATCGTAAAATCCAGGCGGGCTTTGAGCCGCTGCTGGGTGGTTTTCTGCGGGCACCCCATGGCGATATAGAAGCATTAAAAAATATCGCCCAAAACAACCGCAATGTAGTGGCTGTACTAGTCGAGCCGATTCAGGGCGAAGGCGGTATTAATGTCTTGCCTGAGAATTTTATGCCGCAGCTAAGGGCACTGTGCGATCAGCAGCAGTGGTTAATGATGCTGGATGAAGTGCAATCAGGTAACGGGCGTACCGGTGAATATTTTGCCTACCAACACCACGACCTTTTACCGGATGTGGTGACCACCGCTAAAGGTTTAGGTAATGGTTTACCCATCGGCGCCTGCCTTGCACAGGGCAAAGCGGCCGAGACATTGGGCCCTGGTAATCACGGCTCAACCTATGGCGGCAATCCCCTGGTCTGCGCCGCTGCTCAAGCTGTGGTCGATACCATTGCCGAACAAAAGTTGTGCGACAATGCAAAACAGTTAGGCAACTGGTTGATACGGGGCTTTAGAGAGCAACTGGGCGATAAAGCCATCATTAAAGATATTCGTGGCCAGGGTTTAATGATCGGTATTGAACTGACCCAGCCCTGTGGCGAGCTAGTGAACCAGGCTCGGGAAAAAGGCCTCTTAATTAATGTCACTGCTGGCAATGTTATCCGCCTGCTACCGCCGTTAATTATTAATCAGGCCCAGGCTGAGATTCTACTGGCCTCTATCGTGGATATTGTTAACTCGTTTGCTGAATCGCATTAATTAAAACGAAAACACTCTTAAACGTACATTAATAGAACAAAGCTCATGGCAACCAGACACTTTTTAACCTTACTCGATTTATCACCGCAAGAGCTTAACGCTTTGATTAACAGAGCTATTGCCCTAAAAGCAGAGCTGACCAACGGTGGCCACAACGACCCTTTTAAAAATAAGGTGCTGGGGATGATTTTTGAAAAATCCTCTACCCGTACCCGCGTTTCCTTTGAGGCCGGTATGGCACAGTTTGGCGGTCACGCGATGTTTCTATCCTCAAAGGACACCCAGCTGGGCCGTGGTGAACCCATAGAAGATAGCGCCAGGGTACTCTCATCAATGACCGATATTATTATGATCCGCACCTTCGGCCATAAAATTATCGAGCGTTTTGCCCAATACTCCAAAGTGCCGATCATCAATGCGCTGACGGATGAATACCACCCCTGCCAACTGCTAGCTGATATGCAAACTTTTGTTGAACACAGAGGCAGCATTCAAGGTAAAACCGTGAGCTGGATTGGCGACGGCAATAATATGTGCCAGTCCTATATTAATGCCGCCAGACAATTTGATTTTGAATTGCGCATTGCCTGCCCGGAAGGCTTTGAACCAAATAGCAATTTGGTCAGTGCCAATAAAGACCGAGTCACCATTGTACGCGACCCCGTTGAGGCCGCTAAAAATTCTCACCTGCTAGTAACCGATGTCTGGGCATCTATGGGGCAGGAAGAACAGCAGGCTGAACGTATCAAGCAATTTACCGGCTATCAATTAAATGACCAGCTACTATCGGTCGCCGCCAGCGATGCACTCTATATGCACTGCTTACCGGCACATCGCGGCGAAGAAATTAGTGCCGAGTTAATGGATCACCCCGAGACGGTCATTTGGGATGAAGCCGAAAACCGCTTGCACGCACAAAAAGCCCTGATGGAATTACTGCTAACCCAATAAGGGCAAATATGTTGTGTTAAAAGTTGATAGCATCCAATGCCACTATGGCAGCCAGGCGGTACTGGACAATGTAAGCTTTCATGTTAATGAAGGTGATATTTGCTGCCTGCTGGGGCCCAGCGGTTGCGGCAAGACCACCGCCCTTCGCGCCATCGCCGGTTTTCAACCGCTGGCCAACGGCAGTATCACGCTGGGCGACCAACTACTCAGCAGCAGCGACTTTCAACTGGAACCCGAGCAGCGACAGATTGGCATGGTGTTCCAAGATTACGCCCTGTTCCCGCACCTGACAGTTGGCGACAATATTCGTTTTGGTATCCAGAAACTGTCGGAGCTGGAGCAAGATAAAATTGTTGATAGCCTGCTGGACCTGATCAAACTGGAAAACATTGCCAAGCGCTTCCCTCACGAGCTTTCCGGCGGCCAACAACAGCGTGTTGCACTGGCACGGGCGCTGGCACCCAACCCACGCCTGTTATTACTGGACGAACCTTTTTCCAATCTGGATGTTGATCTTCGTCGCCACCTGAACCTGGAAGTGCGGGATATCTTAAAAGAAGTGGGCACCAGCGCTATTCTGGTGACTCACGATCAAGAAGAGGCCTTTGCCTTTGGCGACCACATAGGCTTGCTGCACGAAGGCCGATTGCAACAATGGGATACACCCTTCAATCTTTACCACGAACCCTGCAATCGCTTTGTCGCTAATTTTATTGGCCAGGGCGGCCTATTGCCGGGCATGAGTATCGACCAACACCAAATCAAAACCGAGCTGGGGGTGATTACTGGCAACCGCGCCTACGACTGGCCAGCTGACACCCCCGTTGATGTGTTGCTGCGCCCCGATGATATTGTGCTTAACCCGGACAACGGCATCAGTAGCACCGTGGTAAAAAAAGTCTTCTCCGGCAGCTCAACCCTCTACACCCTGCAACTGCCCACCGGCAGCCTGGTGGAATGCCTGTTCCCTAGCCACCATGATTACAAGGTCGGTGACACTCTCAACATCCAGGCTGAGGTCGAGCACTTAATTGCCTTTGGCTTGCAAAAATAGCCTCCCATAAAACAGAAATAACTTTCGCGCATATCAATATCTTTAATTATAAGAAAATATTTTTAGGCCGATAAAACAGTTTTGTTACGGCTTGTTTTTTGTGAATTATTACCGTCCCTGAGTTTGCAGGTGAGTGGTCACAGACAGACTTGTTTACCCACACTTTATCCA
>JAAELM010000426.1 GCA_024226635.1 Oceanicoccus sp.
GAGGAGGCTATCCGATCCGCAACCAGGGTCAAAACCGATACGGTGGGTTTTCGGCCCTCTGCAATGTCAACTGATCCTTCGAACTCAAATAGTTCCATGTTGAGCCGTATTGCCGACGCAAAGCGGCGGATCAATAATCTGCGCACCACCGATCCCACGGCTGCTTACCAAGGTCGTTTGCGGGAGATCCAACATATTATGGGCAATGCCGATGCCTCATCGACTGATCCGCGTCAGTCTCTCTCTTTCTCTTCTGGCGGCGCCGGCGCTCCTGAATCCAACAACGACCGTTGGACTCTGGAAAGCGGTGGGATTCGTCCCCCTGGCACACTTTTCGAAATCCGTGCCGGCTTTGTGATCCCGGCTATGTTGATTTCCGGCATCCAATCAGATCTGCCTGGCCAAATCATCGCCCAGATTTCCCAAAATGTGTACGATACTCCGACCGGTCGGCATATGTTGTTGCCTCAAGGATCCCGATTGGTCGGATCCTATTCCGCTGACGTACAGTTTGGTCAATCCCGCGTGTTAGTCGCTTGGCAGCGCATAATATTTCCAGACGGCAAGGCCCTGGATCTCGGCGAAATGCCTGGAGCCGATGGCGCGGGTTATGCCGGTTTTAACGATCAGGTGAATGACCACTATTTTAGAATGTTCGCATCCGCGGTTTTGATGTCAGTGGTTACCGCTGGTATTACCCTAAGCCAGGACACGGATACCGGTAGCGATAACAACGATGCCAGATCCGTTAATCAAGTCATGGCCGAATCGTTGGGCGAGCAGTTAGGGCAAGTGACTAGCCAGGTAATCGCCAAAAACCTAAATGTATCTCCTACACTAACGATACGTCCCGGTTATCGGTTTAATGTGCTCGTTACTAGAGATCTGACCTTTAAGCGGCCATACGCTGCATTTCATTATGATGGGCAGGGTTAAGCTATGAACCTTTTTAAGCTTTCACTATTGACCCTCTTCCTTCTCTTCTTTTCGCCAGCCAAGGTGGTCGGGACCGGTATTCCTGTCGTTGATGTTAGTAATTTAACTCAAACCATTATCACGGCGATTGAAAATGTCGAGCAGACTTTGGTTCAAATTGAGCAGACATCTAATTTAATCCTTCAATATGAAAACATGATTAAAAATACCATTGCTCCCGCCGCCTATATATGGGACAGGTCAACAAATCTAATTAATCGCGTGGTGGGCCTTACCGACACTATCGCTAATTATAAAAACAGTTTTGGTTCCGTTGATAAGTACCTGTCTAAATTCCAAGATATTGGCTATTACCGAAGTAGTCCCTGTTTCTCAAAAAATGGCTGCACTGAGGCCGATAAAGATGTTATTGATGGCATTGATTTATTGGCATCCGAAGCACAGAAGCTGTCAAACGATGCCCTGGTTCGTTTGCTGGAGGACCAACAGAATGCGCTTTCCGCGGATGCCGCAACGCTGGAGAGTCTTCAAAGTAACGCACAAAGCGCTACAGGGCGCATGCAGGCCCTTCAATATGCCAATCAGTTGTCAGCACAACAGGCCAACCAGCTGTTGCAACTGAGGGCTTTGCTTATCGCTCAAAATAATGCCTATGTGGCACGACAGCAGGCTATAGCGGACAAGGAGGCGCGCCATAAAGCTGCGGATGATCTTTTTTATGAATCCCGATTTGAGCCCAGTTCTGGCACAGACTGGTAATTAACCATGGATCTATCCTGGTTTCCTAAATATGAATATGTAAACCAGTATATGGCCCTAATTATTATATGGTGGACGTTATGAGCATCTTCAAGGTACTACTATTATCATTTATCGTTTTTATGAGCGCTTGTTCAGATGATAAACCTTCAAATGAATCAAGCATAAGTGATTCCTATTACAAAGAGTTAAGGGAAAAATCGAAAAATAGTGAATTAACCAATGATGAAAAGAAAGCAGTGCGCAAGAAAGCACAAGAAGATTTAACCGAAAGTAGGTATACCCCTAGTTCTGGTAAAACATGGTGACGTATTGAGGTTATAAAAATGCGTTCATATCGAACATTTTGTATTACTTTCACGGTCTTTCTGATTTTTATATCTTTTGATGTTTATGCCTCAATTAACAACAAGGATATTCTTGATAGCGTCTTAGTTAATTACAACAACGCTGCTTCTAGTTGGGCCAATAAAATTACCATTGCAGCATCTTGGCTATATTGGACCCTAGTATTAATTTCTATGATTTTTACTTTTGGCTTTATGGCCCTTCGTCGTGCAGACCTTGGCGAGTTCTATGCAGAGTTTATTCGCTTTACTATATTCGTAGGATTTTTTTGGTGGCTCTTAGTTAATGGCCCTAACTTTGCAATTGACATTATTAACTCTCTTCGCAAATTAGGCGGTGACGCGACTGGCCTTGGCCCCACCCTTTCTCCTTCTGGTATCGTTGATGTTGGTTTTGCAATCTTCGACGTTGTAGCAGAGAACGCGGGCTTTACTTCACCTGTTGCGTCTGCCGTTGGTCTAATTATTGCCATTATTATCCTCATCGTATTAGCTTTGATCTCCATAAATATGCTTCTACTGCTCATTTCTGCGTGGGTTCTTGCGTATGCCGGTATCTTTTTTCTCGGCTTTGGTGGTTCCAAGTGGACAAGTGAGATTGCGATTAATTATTACAAAACCGTATTGGGTCTTGCTGCACAGCTGTTAACAATGATTCTTTTGGTCGGTATTGGATACGACTTATTAGTGAAGTATTTCGACCTTATGAGCGCAGGCCTTAATCTTAATGAGTTAGCAACCATGCTTGTTTTGTCGATTGTATTGCTTGTCCTTACTAGCAAATTGCCTCCTATGGTTTCTGGAATTGTCACTGGCTCAGGTATTGGTAATACAGGTGTTACCGGAGGTGGCATGATGGCAGCCGCCGGCATGGCCACCGCTGCTGTTGCTACTGGAGGTGCTGCAATCGCTAGTGCCGGCACCCAGACTGCTGGTGGAGCTAGTGCAATCAAGGCCGCTATAGCCGCTGGACAA
>JAAELM010000427.1 GCA_024226635.1 Oceanicoccus sp.
AATCCGTCCATGGAGCACTGCGACTGGTATCACAAAGCCATCCTGTCCGCCGAAACTTTGAAAATCTTTAACCGTAAGGGTTAAGTCCAGTTTATGTCGGGTTTATAATTTTAGTTTTATGTCATATAGCTCCTGCGCGATTAAACGCCATAGGCCCAATGGCCGATTGTTTGCAAAAGCCTCCTCAAGCGCACCGACCTTCTTCCATTTTTCTCTCAGGTAGGGCCAGTTCATCAAGTAATAGCTTGCTTTGTCTTTCGGCGTGTAATCACTCTTTCTGAGACCAGGAGGCAGATAAACTTGCGACGTTCGCATCAAACATATAGCCATACGCAGATATCTGCGACCCATGCCAAAATCGGCATGTTGCCCGGAAGCATCACGGCGTTTGTAGTCAACCATTAAATCTGGCGGACCATGTAACCCCAGGTGGTATGCTGATTTGACAACGTAGTCTTTTAGAATACGGTTGCAGCGTTTGGCTACCGGCCCCGTATACGTTTTGCCATTGATGCCACCGGTCTGTTTAACCCGGGGAACGATGCCTGAATAGGACGCCAGATTATTTAAAGGTTTCTGTTCATTTGGGTCTCCGATCTCAGCGGTTACCCCGGCTGCCAAAACAAGACCAATACCGCGGACGCTTGTCAGAAAAGCGCCTTGGGTTTGCGCCAGATTCAATGCTATCTCTTTATCCATCTGTACAACACTTTCTTTTAAACACCTGATGTGTTTGACATGCTGCGAAAGCGATAGTTGCATGGTGCCAACATACTCAACCGGA
>JAAELM010000428.1 GCA_024226635.1 Oceanicoccus sp.
ATAACCCCCGGTCCCTGCACCGGAGCCATGCAGATCATTGGCGCTGGTATTGGCCTGCAAATTTACGTCCGGCAACAGCACCGCGCGGGCCAGGGGTTCGGCCTCCTGTACCGCCAGATTGGCTGACACAGCCTCTTGATAAACCGCGTCGCTTTCCAGCGCCTGTTGCAGGATCTCCGTAATATCGGCGGCATGGGCTGGTAAGAACAGCGTCATCCCCATCACCACCAAGGCAGGGCGTAGTATCATATTAGCCATATTGGATCTCATTGGTTTGGTTCAGGTCTCGGTAACCGGCTTGAGTAAAAACAGTAGTTTACACGCTAAAGTGAAACAATTAAAACAATTGTATTAACACCCTTTAGCTAAAGTGCATTTTTTGTATGATGGTGGTTCATTTTTTGTACAGATTTTCTTGTTGCAATCACTCGCCCATTTGTCTTTCTCACGCTAACTCATTGAATACTCAAGTTTTAATGTGCTTGGCACGAAACTTGGTCTTTTTCGGCTGTATGCCTAAAAACATGAGGAGACCAAAATGTCCACACTTAAACGATTATCCGCAACCCTTTTTACCCGTATCGACCATATGGTGAGCCAGGTGGAGAACCACGATGCGGTTATTGAGTCCGCCGTCCGTGACGTCCGCCAGACAGCGGCCCGCGCCCGGGTTCGCCTGG
>JAAELM010000429.1 GCA_024226635.1 Oceanicoccus sp.
CAAGCAGTGAAGCAGGTAAACAGCATTATCAAAACGGGACGCCGTTTTGCCGTGGATGTTGATCTGTCTAAGTTCTTTGACCGCGTTAATCACGATTTACTCATGACCTACCTTGGCTATAAAGTGAAGGATAAGCGATTGCTTAAACTGATTAAACGCTACTTACGAGCTGGGGTTATCGATAACCAGTTTTATAGTGAGAGTCGAGAAGGTGTACCTCAGGGCGGGCCATTATCGCCTCTACTGGCAAACATCATGCTCGACCCGTTAGACAAAGAGCTTGAGAAACGGGGTCACAAATTTGCCCGATATGCGGACGATTTTACCATATTGGTAAAGACGCCCCGTTCGGGTGAACGCGTGCTCAATAGTATCAGCAGATTCCTGAGTCACCGTTTAAAATTGGTCGTTAATGCAACCAAAAGCCACGTCGTTAAGACCAGTGAAAGCAAATTCCTTGGATTTACCTTCAAGGCAGGCCGCATTCAATGGCACCCAAAGACCCTGTTGAAGTTTAAGCAACAGGTCAGACGGTTAACGAACCGCAACTGGGGCGTGTCGATGCATTACCAACTCTTTAAGCTTAGCCAGTATTTACGAGGCTGGATAAATTACTTTGGTATCGCCAGTGGATATCAGCGATGCGTAGAACTGGATCATTGGATCCGGCGCAGAGTGAGAATGGCCTACTGGCGTCAGTGGCGAAAGCCCCGCACCAAGGTACGAAACTTAATGAGACTGGGCGTGCATGTTCAAGCTGCGGTAGCGTGTGGTATCACCAGCAAAGGGCCATGGCGTAGTGCAAAATCTCCGGGGATCAATCAGGCACTATCGCTTGATTACTTAAAATCCGAAGGGCTTTATTCACTACGTGATGGATGGATTGCGCTTCACTATCCTAAATGAAACGCCCTGTGCGGAGCCGCATGCAGGGTGTTGTGGGGGCTGGAGGCTAGATACCTCCGGCTACCCGATTATACGATTGCGAGTCACTGTACTACATCTACCCTCTAATGCTGTTCCGTACACCTAGTTAACTTTCCATGTTCCTTTACGCCGTACGAGCGGCTTTTTCGAAGTTCGACATCCACACTTTTAGCGCCAGCGATGTCGCTATCAAGCCCCGTCTTATACGTCATCGCTGGCGCTAAAAGCGTGACATAAAAGCTCGAACGTTACCACTGCAC
>JAAELM010000430.1 GCA_024226635.1 Oceanicoccus sp.
ATTGATGCCCGTGTCAGACGAGCAGCTGTTGAGTCACTTGGCCGTATTGGTGAACAAGAATGCATCAATCCAATAATAATGGGCTTGAAAGATGATGATGCCAATGTAAGAAGAACGGCGATCCGCTATGTCAGCCAGTTTAACGACCCCAGAGCATTGGAGCTTTTTATTCCTATGCTTGGTGATTCTGTTCCGGTTGTTGCCCAGGAAGTAGTAAAAGCGATACTAATAATTGGTACAGACGCTCTCGATGCATTAGTTGATGCATTGGAAATACCAAGTTCAATCATAAAAAGATATGCGGCTACAGCCTTGGGATTGTTAAAGGACGTAAGGGCAGTGCCACCGTTAATAGAGTTATTAACCAACATGAATTGGGTAGTTCGAAAAGCTGGGGTTAATGCTTTGGGTGAACTAAACGATAAACGTGCCTTAAACGCTTTACTAACCATGCTTGATGATAGCCGCGAGGAAGTTGCTTTATCAGCATCGAAAGCATTAACAAATATTGGCACACCAGCTGTTTCAGGATTATTGGCATACCTGATTGGCCGCAAAAAAAATCAGTATGCTGTTTTAGCTTTGAAAGATATGAAAGGTGATTCGATTAAACCGCTATTAAATTCTTTACGACACGAGAATGCCCAAATTCGCAGTGCGGTTGTAAAGGTGCTTGATATGATCGATTGGAAGCCGGCAAAGGATGAACAGGGAGCTGCTTATTGGATTGCGAAACAAGACTGGGACAAAAGTGTGGAGATCGGTGATAAGGCAGTTGAGCCGTTGATTGATGTTTTAGCAGATCAGGAGATGTGGCACAGAAAAGCAGCGGCTGAGCATCTTGGAAAGTTGAAAGATGACAAAGCCGTTGACTATCTTATTCAATCCTTAAGTGATAAATACTGGAATGTCCGCGAAGCATCAATGCGTTCGTTGATTAAAATGGGCCGCAAAGCCGTTGAACCTTTAATTAATGCAATGCTAACAGGCAATAAAACCGCTTTTGAAAGTATTGCTTCAACACTGGCTACTATTGGCGATAAAAGGGCCATCGCTCCTTTGGAGTATGTTCTAAAAGATAACCGGCAGTTTGTAAGGCAGGCTGCAGTAAAGGCACTCGAGA
>JAAELM010000431.1 GCA_024226635.1 Oceanicoccus sp.
CTACATCATTGGCACTGGGCTGTATTTCTATGTTTTCAGAATATTTGGCAAGGTCATAATTGCGGACTCATTAAAAACCTACAAACCTCGTTTCAATAGCAGGATAAAAAACCAACTAAGGGGGCTTTTGAACCGTACAATTAGTGGTGCCATAGGACTTGGGTTTGTCGCTGTATTTCTACCACTGTCAACCGGCGCAATGGTACTCACCGTGGTTGTCTATGGCATGGTTGTGATTGGTGCGTTCTTCAATGATGGCAGACGCTATGATCAGTTCGACATATAACAAATCGTTCAAGTTCGTTGCGGCACTGCGTGCCTCCACCGGACCCAAAAAGGCTGCGCCTTTCTGGGCCGCTTAACTAAAACGTTATATGTCCAAGTCATGGTAGGTGAAATACTCGCAATTATTTTGGCTCTGCTACTGGTCTTTGGAGGGTTACTTATGTGGCCGTTGATGAAGTTATCACTCCCGAAAGCGGACAGACGCGTTAGATGGTTGAGGGCAGTTTTTCTTCTCCACATTGTCATCATGACTGCCTGCTTCGGATGGGTTTACCAGTTATCGAGAACTAATCCAGATTGGCTTCACGCATTAGTTTTCCCCTATTTGGTGGGCGCCATTTCGTTGGTTGTGAGTTTTGCCCTATTACTGCTGGGCAAAGAAAGGGGCAAGAATAGTGATGCCATATAACAAATCGTTCAAGTACGTTCCGGCGCTACGCGCCTCCACCGGACCCCAAAAGGCTGCGCCTTCTGGGGCCGCTTAACTAAAACGTTATACGAGAATAGGCCAGGCGCATGAAATGGACAGTGTTCAAGTCATTTGACCATCAATCAATGGCAGAGCTGATGTCAGAACGCCTAAGATCAAATGGCGTGCCGACAAGAATCGACTTTGGTGCTTATCATTCCGGAGTCGATGGAGTGCATTTGTACGTGGCTTCACACATGCTGCATCGAGCCCGCTGGCTGACGTCGGAAACCGCATTGAGTGATGAAGAGCTTGATTATCTAGCCACCGGAGAATTGAGAGGAAAGAACAGTGGTGGTTAACACGTATAACAAGCGCATTATGTCGCCACTGCGTGGCTGGGACGGCTTACACTTCGCTCGTTCCTCGCTACGTTTCAGCCGCCCCATATGCGGGCGTTA
>JAAELM010000432.1 GCA_024226635.1 Oceanicoccus sp.
AGACCCAATAACCCTAGACCTGGACGGCGACGGCCTAGAAACCGTAGGCACCGAAGCAGGTGTCCTCTTCGACCACAACGCCGATGGCATCCAAACTGGCACAGGCTGGATCGGCGCCGACGATGGCTTATTGGTACTCGACCACAACGGCAACGGCACAATCGATAACGGTACCGAGTTATTTGGAGATAGCACCGTAACAGACAGTGGTACTGCTGAAACCGGCTTCGAGGCACTCGCAGCACTGGATAGCAATGCCGATGGTGTAATCGATGCCAACGATGCCCAGTTTGCCGATTTGCAGGTATGGCAGGATAGTAATCAGGATGGCATTAGCCAGGCCGACGAACTGCATTCCTTGACTGATGTTGGTGTCGAGAGTATTTCACTTACCCACGATGACGTTAGTAACGATCATGGAAATGGCAATGCCATTATGGAAACCGGGACGTTTAATTATATTGATATCCAGGATATACAAGGTGATGTAGCCAGTTTGGCTTTGGCAAGCAATTCGTTTAATTCTCATTTCATAGATCCGGTATTTGAAAACCTTGAAACCTCAGATGTTTATGAATGCTTACTGAAGGCAGCATGATTAAGTGTTGCCTCCTTTCGCTGACGATGCCACCGTCGATGAGAATCGTGGGTTGATTTATGGTATGCAATTGTTGTAGTCCAGAAACACGATTGATGTGGATGGCAGGCAGGTTAAATTGATGCCGGGGATGGCGGTCACTGCGGAAATGCAGACTGGATAGAGAAGGATTATTGAGTTTTTTCTGGCGCTGCTGTTAAGGGCGCGGGCTGAGAGTATTCGTGAAAGGTGAAAATTGTACATAAGGTAAAATTAAGAATGAATTTAAAAGATATTGTTGAAGAAAATGGCGTTCTATATAGGATTTTAGCTAAACACCTGATTGCCAGCGTTTTTACGTTAACAGCCTTTTTTTACTTGCTATCTTTTTTGTTCGCAAACAATGAATGGTTATGTGAAGGAGAGCTTACTAGTTTTATTTGTGGCGATAAAATTGAACAATTTCAAAGAAGTAGTCTTGAGTTAGATGGCCAAATGAGGGCCTTCATAGTTTTCTCAAATATATTTCTTATAGTTGGGCCAGTTGTATTAGTGCCTTTTCTTGTTCGGGAAAACTGCGTGTTATAACTTTAAGTTCCAAGGAAAGGTTGCAGGCGTACAAGGGTGTATTTATTTCATTTATCTTTCTCATAATGATGTGGCTTGCTGCATTTGTAATGCCAATGACAAATGTGCCTATCGGGAACCTTCTATACACCAATAAATATATTTTTATGTTAATGAACTCGGGCACAGTTTTTGTGGTTTTAACTGTTGAGTTTTTATTGTATTGCTATCTAAAAATTTTACTATACAAAAAAGGAGCATAATATGGCTTTGGAACCAAATGAATCTATCGGGGTTGGTACAGCTTTAGCAGCAGTTGAAAGTTTTGCAAATTCAACTACATCTTCACTGTATGATGCGGCTACAAGCGCCACACATAATCTCAATGATGCCTTGATTAGAATGGGTATTTCCAATGATATTGTTAATGGAATCAATATGTCAGAATTACAGGCTGATATCAGTAGTTCCATTAGCAATTTACAATCACAAATACAAGACTCAATTGACTTTCATTCGGGTGAGCTAAATGCAGAAATTAGAGCTGCTAATATCGCAAGTGATATCTCAAAGCTACCTGGCCCAGTCGGAAACTTGTTTGATGTGGCAGAGCTCGTTAGCGCTTCAATAGGAGGAGATTCGGCAGCAATTGGGAATGTTCTTTCAGGAGCACTTTTGGGAGCGATTGCCGGTAAAATAGCAAGTGCAATTGTTGGGATGCTAGGCTTGACTGGCGCAGCAGCATTTGGTGCTATTGTTCTTGGAATAGCTGCTGGGGTAGCTTTAAATGAACTATTACCTGTTAGCTTAAAGGAGTCTATAGGGGATGTATTTCAAAATTTATCTGATAAGTTTGGAGAGCTCCTCGACTGGATGGATCCTATTGGGATTCTGGATGATGTGAGTGACTTTTTTGGCGACGCCTTGGGCTGGACCTACCCCCGAGACCCAATAACCCTAGACCTGGACGGCGACGGCCTAGAAACCGTAGGCACCGAAGCAGGTGTCCTCTTCGACCACAACGCCGATGGCATCCAAACTGGCACAGGCTGGATCGGCGCCGACGAT
>JAAELM010000433.1 GCA_024226635.1 Oceanicoccus sp.
ATCAGCAAACTCATACCGCCTACTTCCAAGGCGGTAATGCACACCGCGATAAACGCCCCCGAGGTACCCATCAGCAGGATATAACCCGCCCCGAAACGCCAAATTTTTTTGGCCTGAATCATGGTGGTCACCCCACTGATAAACAGCGCAAAAAAGATGACCCCCGCCTCCATACTAACAGGCATTTTGGCCGCACGCAGGACAATGGCCGGGGCAATAACAATACCGGCGATAATAAGCATAACGAACTGGGCCGCCAGCATCACCGAGAGTCCGGTTGGCGGCGATTCTTCGCAGCTGTATCTGAGTTGGTTGTCTTTACTGCCAGCCGTTTGTTCTGTCATAAGCAAAATGTTTCCTGAGAGAATCACTGCCGTTTGCAACAGGCTGTGAATAGGGTAATAAGACTGATAAGTAGCGTTGATCGCCCCTTCCAGCGAATTAAAGTGGTCGATAATACTCAAAAGGCCATAAAAATGGCGCTCAAGTCCGGTATACCGCTGGAAATTATGCCGTGGCCAGTCTATGCTGGTATTGTAAAAAATTCCACATAAGAAACTCTATTAGTTATGCAAAATCAGTGGCTAATAAATAAGATAAGATGTTAGGAATTTGCTTTTTTAGAGAAAGTACGATATTAGATAAGATGGTAACAAAATTCAAGTAATTTTTGGAAATTATGCTTTGCGTTGATCTACTA
>JAAELM010000434.1 GCA_024226635.1 Oceanicoccus sp.
CTAACTTACTGTCATTCCCGCGAAGGCGGGAATGACGGGGTGTGATTACACGTTAAAACTAATCGAGGAGCGGCGTCTTTCTGGCCCGCTTCTACGGTCCATAACCTGCTTGGCACTACTGCGACCACGGCGATCTCTATTTAACCGCCGATCAATAGCACCAGCTTCACGCTTACCAGTTGCGCTGGACTGCACTACTCTGGGCTGGTTTGCGGTTTTGCTGGGCGCTGTTGAGCTGGGTGTAGCATATGTTGTTGGAAAATTAACCATTTTTGCCTCCTATATCCAAACTATCGACAGGGTGACTAAAAACTTTAGCGTGACGGGATAGCTATCCACGGTAATAAATCACTAAGTCTACGTCTTGTTTGGATGCTTTCGGTCTTTTTGGTTCTGTCTATTTGGTTCAATCTACCTAATCAATGCTCAAACCATGCCAACTTTTCTCTTAAGGTGACAACTTCGCCGACAATCAGCAAAGTTGGCGGCCTAACCTGCTCTTTTACCACTTTTTCGGGCATTTCTTTTAGCGTGCTTACCAGCACACGCTGATGCTCAGTTGTACCTTGCTGTATCAGCGCAATGGGGGTTTGTGTATCACGTCCGTACTCAATCAGTTTCTGGCAAATGGTTGGCAAGCCTACCAGCCCCATATAGAAAACCAGGGTTTGTTTAGTGTGCACCAATTCAGGCCAGGGTAAATCAGCTGTACCATTCTTTAAATGACCAGTAACAAAACGTACTGACTGGGCATAGTCGCGATGTGTTAAGGGAATACCGGCATAGGACGAGCAGCCAGAAGCTGCGGTAATACCGGGTACCACTTGAAAAGGAATATTGTGCGAAGCGAGCTCTTCTATTTCTTCACCACCGCGGCCAAAGATAAAGGGGTCGCCACCCTTTAAGCGCAGCACACGCTTGCCCTCCTTAGCCAGCTTAACCAGCATCTGGTTAATATCTTGCTGGGGCACGGCATGATCAGAGCGTTTTTTACCCACATAAATTCTTTCAGCATCGCGACGGGTAAGATCTATAATTTGATCAGCAACCAGGCGATCGTAAAGAACCACATCGGCTTTCTGCATTAAGCGAAGTGCTCTAAAGGTCAGTAGGTCTGGGTCGCCCGGGCCTGCACCCACCAAATAGACCTCGCCATTCATCATCTCAACGGGGTCATCATCCAGGCGTTGTGCCAACATCTCTTGAGCAACAGATTCTTTGCCGGCAAATACCATTTCGGCAATAGGTCCATCTAATACGTCTTCCCAAAAGTTTTTCCGTTCATCCACGGTTTTATAACTGAGCTTAACCTTATCGCGGAAACCACCTACTAAGCTGGCAAGACGACCATAAGCCGCAGGGACCAAACTCTCTATTTTTGAGCGCAGCATTCTGGCAAGCACCGGTGACTTACCGCCACTTGAAACCGCTATCACTAAAGGCGAGCGATCAATAATGGCAGGAAGGATAACACTGCACAGCTCCGGACTATCAACCACATTAACAGGTACATGACGTTGATGAGCATCCTCAGACACCTGTTTGTTTAATGCCAGGTCATCGGTGGCGGCAACAATTAAAAATCGGCCTTCAATATCTGCTGTTGAATAATCACCGATACGAATACTGCCGCCGGTTGATTGCACCAACTGTTCTAACTCTGGCAGCACATCGTGGGCAACAATATAAATGATAGCGCCGGATTTTTGCAGCAGCGTGGCTTTACGCAAAGCCACGGCGCCACCACCAATAATGACACAGGGTTTATTTTTTAGTTGAAAATAGAGTGGTAAAAAATCCATTAGCTCAGCTGCCGTTATAGTTTGCTTGCGCCGCCCATATAGGGGCGCAAGGCTTCAGGAATTTCAACACCACCATCAGCAGTTTGATAGTTTTCCAGCACCGCAACCAGGGTGCGACCTACGGCAAGACCAGAGCCATTAATGGTATTTAATAACTCAGGCTTTCCAGTTTCAGGATTGCGCCAGCGAGCAAGCATACGCCGCGCCTGATAGTCGCCAAAATTAGAACAAGAAGAAATTTCACGATACTTCTGTTGGCCCGGTAACCAAACCTCAAGGTCATAAGTGCGCTGGGCAGAAAAGCCTAAATCACCACCACAGAGAATCACCTTTCTATAAGGGAGATTCAACTTTTGTAGAATAGCTTCGGCATTTTCGGTTAAAGTTTCCAGTTCAGCAGCGGCCCGCCCTGGCTTAACCATCTTAACTAGCTCAACTTTTTCAAACTGGTGTTGACGAATCATACCGCGGGTATCACGGCCATAGCTGCCCGCTTCACTTCGAAAACAAGGGGTATGACAAACAAAGCGCAAGCCATCGCCTAGCTCTTTTTCTTCAAAGATCGTGTCTCTGGCGATATTGGTTACTGGTACTTCGGCGGTGGGGATTAAATAATAGTTTTGCTCGCCTTCAAGTTTAAACAGGTCTTCTTCAAATTTTGGCAGCTGCCCTGTACCACGGAGAGAATCCGCGTTGACCATAAACGGTACATAGACTTCGTTGTAACCATGTTCATTGATATGAGTGTCGAGCATAAATTGAGTTAACGCTCGATGCAGTCTTGCCATACTGCCTTGCATAACTGCAAAACGTGATCCGGTAATTTTACTGGCCAGTTCAAAATCAAGGCCACCAACTTCTTCGCCAACATCGACATGGTCTTTGACCTCAAAATCAAATTGGCGAGGTTCACCCCATGTCAGAACTTCAACGTTGGCATCTTCGTCATTGCCTTCAGGTACTTCATCGTCGGGAATATTCGGAATACTCATCATCAGCGCTTCCAGTGCTTCTGACGCTGCCGTGGCTTTTTGCTTTAAGGCATTAAGCTGCTCTTCAATTTTTGCCAGGGTTTCGTTAACGGTCTGCTTGGCTTCGTCGACAGGTATACCCTGCTTAACCAGCTCACCAATTTTTTTAGAAGCCTGTTTGCGCTCAGCTAATAAACTTTGGCTTTCAGTGTCCGCTTGCTTGCGCTCTTCATCCAGCTGTCTAAACGCAGCCACATCAAAATCAAACTTTTTCTTTTTAAGTTTTTCTGCAACTTGCTCGGCATTTTGACGAATTAACTTTATATCTAACATCTTACTTAAACCTTAATAGCGTTCTTAAATTAATCGTGTGAGAGTGATAGCCAGCCATGCGGCAAGCACACAAACCAATAAACTACTCACCACATAAAGCAATGCATGAGCTAAATGGCCGTTCTCCAATAACGTAATCGTCTCCAGCGAAAAAGTCGAAAACGTCGTAAATGCGCCTAAAAAACCGATGATAGCCACATTGCGCCAATCCGCGTGCAGAGCCATACGCTCCGCAATCAATACATACATAATACCAATGGCAAAAGAGCCAATAACATTAACGCTCAGTGTACCCAAAGGAAATAAACCCCACTGGGTTTTACTATGGGCAAAGCTGTTAATCCAATTGACCAAACTGTAGCGACAAAGTGCGCCAGCGGCTCCACCAGCGGCAATCATTAGTAGGTGCGTCATAACATCATTATTTGTATTCGTGTCGTCTATTGTTTAATAGCGGCGTATTTTACTCTTTTTATCCAGCTCACGCAGGTAATTCATCTTATCGGCAATTTTCTTTTCCAAACCGCGGTCTACCGGATGGTAATACTCGGTATCCTGGAGCTGTTCCGGGAAGTAATTTTCACCGGCGGCATAGGCCTCAGGCTCATCATGGGCATAACGATACTCTCCGCCATAACCCAAATCCTTCATCATCGTAGTCGGAGCATTGCGTAAATGCACCGGCACATCGTAACTGGGCTGCTCACGAACATCAGCCATGGCCTGGTTAAAGGCTTTATAGGCAGCGTTGCTCTTGGGGGCGCTGGCCATATAAATCACAGCCTGGGCAATGGCCAACTCCCCTTCAGGACTACCCAAGCGTTCCTGTACGTTCCAGGCATTGAGTGCAATCTCAAGGGCTCTTGGGTCGGCGTTGCCGATATCTTCGCTGGCCATGCGGACTACGCGGCGGGCTATATAGAGCGCATCACAACCACCATCGAGCATACGGCAAAACCAGTACAGGGCTGCATCAGGTGAGCTGCCTCTAACGGATTTATGCAGGGCTGATATCTGCTCATAGAAAAGGTCACCACCTTTATCAAAGCGGCGCACAAAACCATCCAGTACTTCCGCAACGGTAGCCGCATCAATATGCTTAACCGCATCCTGTTCTGGCGCCAACTCTAATGAAAGCTCCAACAGGTTTAAAGCCCGCCTGGCATCACCATCTGAGGCCAGGGACAATTGATCCAGCTGCTCTTGCTCCAGGCTTACACTAAGTGATGAATCCAGCTTGCAGGCATTAAGCATAATAGCGGCGATATCCTCATCGTCCAGCGAGCGCAGCTTATACACACGCGTACGGGATAACAGAGCGTTATTCAATTCAAATGATGGGTTCTCGGTAGTGGCGCCAATAAAAATAACGGTGCCATCTTCAACATAAGGCAGGAAAGCATCTTGCTGAGCTTTGTTAAAGCGATGTACCTCATCAATAAACAGTATGGTTTGCCTGCCACTGGACTGATGATGCTTCGCCTCTTCTACGGCCGCACGAATATCCTTTACGCCTGCCAGCACTGCCGACAAAGTAATAAAATGCGCATCGCAGATCTCTGAGACCAGTTTGGCCAGGGATGTTTTACCGACACCGGGCGGACCCCATAGCACCATAGAGTGCAACTGATTGTTTTCCAGGGCTTCACGGAGTGGTTTGCCCTGCCCCAAAATATGCTGCTGGCCAATATAGTCATCCAGCTTTCGTGGCCGCATTTTGGCAGCCAATGGTTGGTAGACCGGTTGTTGTTCAAAGAGGTTACGGTTCATCGCGAATAACATCGACACCGTCAGGGGGTGTAAACAGGAACAAACTATCAGCAACGTCCACATTTAATCTGACGCTGCTAAACATAATCGTCGTTAGCTGTTCAAAACTGTCTTTTAATATCATCCCTTGCAGCTGTTTGTTATTAAAGCTGATGGTCAGCTGCTTAAAAAGATTATCTGGGCGATTTGGGGTTAAAGTAAAGGTCAGTGTGTTATCCGCTGAGCTGCTGACTTGAACCTGGTATTGCTTGCTGATTTCATCAACCTCGCCACTCAATAACAGGGCCGGTGCCTTGTCTAAATCCGGTGTAAAGGCTTGCTGGGTGATCTGCTCAAGATCAATATCGTACAACCAGAGGTCTTTGCCGTCAGTGACTACCAAATGCTCATAGGGCTGTTCGGTACGCCAGTGAAAGCGTCTGGGGCGTTTTACCGTCAGCGAGCCCTCGGCTTCTTGTAACACTGCACCGGTATTATCATTAATCGTTTGCTTAAACTCTGCAGTTAAGCTGTTCATCGCTTGTAGCTGGGCACTTAGTTGCTGTACAGCGGTTTCACTGGCAGCAACTAAAGAAAAACTGCTTAAAAGCAGCAGAAAAATAGATCGAAATAGATTCAAAACAAAGGTTCTCTGGGGCGGTTATTCTGACGGTGGTGGTGGCGCTAAAACTTCACGGCTGCCATTGTGGCCCATTTCGGTAACCACGCCTGCAGCTTCCATAGCCTCTATCAAACGTGCAGCGCGGTTATAGCCGATACGCAACTTGCGCTGAACCGAAGAAATCGAAGCGCGTCGCGACTGGGTAACATAGTGCACAGCTTCGTCATATAAAGCATCACTCTCATCATCGCCATCACTGCCGCCGCTACCACCTTCGGCGGTAAAGCCGGGGATAGCCGGGCCATTAGCGCCCTCATCCAATAAACCTTCGATATAGGCAGGCTCGCCACGGCGCTTCCAATCAGCAACGACACGATGCACCTCATCATCAGAGACAAAGGCACCATGAACACGGACAGGCAAACTGGTGCCCGGCGGCAAATACAACATATCACCATGACCTAACAACTGTTCTGCCCCACCCTGGTCCAGTATGGTTCTTGAATCGACCCGCGATGACACCTGAAAGGCAATACGCGAGGGAACGTTAGCTTTAATCAAACCGGTAATAACATCTACCGATGGACGCTGCGTTGCCAGTATCAAATGAATACCGGCTGCACGGGCTTTTTGTGCTATTCGGGCAATTAACTCTTCAACTTTTTTACCGACCACCATCATCATATCGGCAAATTCATCGATAACGACAACGATGGATGGCAGCGTTTCCAGTGGTGGAGCAACTTGCGGATCGGCTTCTGGATCAAACACTTCTTCGGGCACCCATAACGGATCGACAATGGGGTTGTCGCCAGCGGCTGCATCTTCAACTTTGCGATTAAAGCCCGCAAGGTTTCTGACACCCAATGCAGCCATAAGTTTGTAGCGACGCTCCATTTCAGCCACGCACCAGCGCAGGCCATTAGCCGCGTCTTTCATATCGGTGATAACCGGCGTTAACAGATGTGGAATACCGTCATACACCGAAAGCTCAAGCATCTTGGGGTCAACCAAAATTAAGCGAACTTCAGCTGGAGTAGATTTATAGAGGAAGCTTAACAGCATGGCGTTAACACCCACCGACTTACCAGAACCGGTGGTACCGGCAACTAGCAGGTGAGGCATCTTGCCTAAATCGGCGACAATGGGTTCCCCGGAAATATCATGCCCCAGGGCAATACTTAAGGGGGATTTTGAACTTTCATAGACTTGGGATGATAAGACATCGCGATAGTTAACCACTGCCCTGTCTTCGTTGGGAATCTCGATACCGACAACCGATTTACCGGGAATAACCTCAACCACACGAACACTGATCACCGCTAAAGAGCGGGCAATATCTTTAGCAAGGTTAGTAATCTTACTGACTTTAACACCGGTACCAGGCTGAATTTCAAAACGCGTAACTACCGGTCCGGGTAAAACTTCAGTGACTTCTGCCACCACGCCAAAATCCTTGAGCTTGTGCTCTAACAATCTTGATAAGGCTTCCAGGGCATCGGCTGAAAAGCCTTTTTTATGGGAGTCGTCTGCGGGGTCTAATAAATCCAGTGGCGGCAAGGTACCAACAACCGGTGCATTAAATAAGGGGCGCTGCTTTTCTCGCTCTGACCGTTCACTTTTCTCCGGTTTTTTCGGCATTAACTGTATCTTAGGTGCCTTGCGAGTTTTTTCTTTTTCTACTTGTTTGGCAATAACAACCTTTCTTTCCTGCTGTATTTTTTCTTTAGCGCGTTTTTCCTTCCAGGCATGCCAGCGTGCGATAAGGCCGCCACGTAACAGGGCTATCAACTGCAGGGTACGGGCACCCGTCATATCCATTAACTTCAGCCAGGACAAATCGGTAAAAATGGTTATGCCAAATAGCAGTAGCGCCAACAGAATAAGCCTGCCGCCCAAAAGGCTAAAGGCCTCAATACTGGATGAACCCACTGATTGCCCCAGGGCACCACCAGCGCCAAATGGCATTGCGGAGTCACCACTGTCAGCAATCATAGCCAGAGAGGTGCTGGCAATCATTACCAGTATTAAACCGATAACTCGGACCGCAAAGGAAGCCCAATCAAAGGGCTGGGGCTGATAACGCTCACGGAATAATATCCATGCCCGGTAACCAATCATCAGGGGAAATAAGTAGGCCATATAGCCAAACAGCGAGAGGAAGATATCGGCAAGCCAGGCACCGGTGGGGCCACCGGAGTTAGCAACGGCAGCGCCACTGCCAGTGCGTGACCAACCAGGGTCCGCCTGGTCATAGGTCAAAAGCGCCATCATCAAATAGAGAAAAACCGCCACAAAGCCGATTAAGGCCCCTTCGCGTAAGCGAGGTACAAATTTCTCTACTACCGGGTGGCTGTTTGTTTTATTAACAGAGGCCTGTTTATTCAAGACCGTCACTATCCCCTTGGTACCCAACTAAAAGTACAAACAAAAAAGTTGCTTTTAAAACCTTTGCCGATGAAGAATATTCACCTGCGGGTCTTTTAATTATTGAAAACGGCACAATATTACCATCTAAATCAGCGATTTGCTGCAATAACACATGTATTGCGCCGGTTAATTACACTATTATAGCCGACACTTTTAACGACGGCCTATTACTACGAAATAGTTGTCACCGATTGACTAATACTCAGTTCAGAAGAAGGTATTTTATGAGCGACCTACAACACCATCCCTTAATTATTCTGGGATCTGGCCCTGCCGGTTATACAGCGGCGGTTTATGCAGCCCGTGCCAACTTAAATCCAGTGGTAATTACCGGGATGCAGCAAGGTGGCCAGCTTACTACTACCACCGAGGTGGATAACTGGCCCGGTGATGTTGAAGGCTTACAAGGCCCCGATCTTATGGTCAGGATGCAGCAACATGCTGAACGCTTTGATACGCAAATCCTGTTTGATCATATTGAGGAGACCGACCTGAACCAGCGCCCTTTTATCCTGAAAGGTAATAGCGCCACTTATAGCTGTGATTCATTAATCATTGCTACCGGTGCTTCCGCTCAATATTTGGGCCTACCCTCGGAAGAAGAGTTTATGGGTAAAGGTGTTAGTGCCTGTGCCACCTGCGACGGTTTCTTTTACCGAGGTAAGAAGGTTGCAGTGATTGGTGGCGGTAATACTGCTGTTGAAGAAGCGCTTTATCTTTCCAACCTCGCCTCTGAAGTAACTTTGGTTCATCGCCGCGATAGCTTGCGTTCTGAGAAGATCCTGCGTGATAAGCTTCTGGAGAAAGAGAAAAACGGCAATGTGAAGATACTTTGGAACCATACTCTGGAACAAATTACCGGGGACGATATGGGTGTAACCGGTCTTAACCTGGCTAGCACTGTCGACGATAGCAAGCAGTCTATTGATGTTGCCGGGGTGTTTATTGCCATTGGCCACAAGCCTAATACCGATATCTTTGAAGGCCAACTCACTATGAAAGACGGCTATATCAAAATCAATAGCGGTCTTGAAGGCAAAGCCACGCAAACCAGTGTTGAAGGTGTCTTTGCTGCCGGCGATGTGGCTGACCACATCTACCGTCAGGCAGTAACCTCTGCCGGTGCCGGCTGTATGGCTGCCCTTGATGCTGAAAAGTATATGGATGACCTGGCCTAACACTTGTACTTGACGCCGGGTTAGCTCTCGGCGTCCAATAAGCCCATGCCTACCGTTTCATGGCTGAACCCAGCCACACTTGATTTTCCTACTACAGATAATGCTCTGGATGACCCCAATGGTTTATTGGCGGCTGGGGGCGACTTAAGCCCTGAGCGCTTAATGGCTGCCTATCGTCAGGGTATCTTTCCATGGTTTGAAGACTCCCAACCCATTCTCTGGTGGTCTCCCAGTCCCAGGGCTGTGCTATTTCCAGAAAATATCTATATTTCCAAAAGCCTGAAAAAACGCCTGCGCCGGGGTGAATATACCGTCACCTGTGACCAGCAATTCAGGCAGGTGATGGAACATTGCGCGGATATCCCCAGAGCTGGGCAAGAAGGCACCTGGATTACCGATGAAATGCTGGATGCCTATTGTGAACTGTTTGCAAGGGGGATTGCTCACTCCATTGAGGTCTGGCATGAGGGCCAACTCATGGGCGGCCTTTACGGCATTGCCATCGGCAAGGTGTTTTTCGGGGAGTCGATGTTTAGTCGAAGAACAGACGCTTCCAAAATCGCCTTTGTCCATTTGGCCAAACAGCTTGAGAACTGGGGCTTTGCGGTTATTGACTGTCAGATCTCTAACCCACACTTAAGCAGCCTTGGAGCAGAAGAAATTAATCGCGAGATGTTTACTCGTCTGCTTTCAGATAATATAGATCAGCACAGCAGCCATAACTGGACCGGTGACTGGAACGGGCTTTATGCAAACCAGCGGGAGCAGACATCAACATGACAGTACTGTCGGACTTAAAGGTTTTTGCCACCCATCCCCACTCTTGCGGCTACCTGGAAGATGAGCAGGCAACCACCCTATTTATTGACCCTGAAGCCACTATTGATTCCAGCACCTACAGCCAACTGGCTGATATTGGCTTTAGACGCAGCGGCCCCCATATCTACCGCCCCCACTGTGGTAGTTGTAAAGCCTGTATTCCAGCCAGGGTACCTGTTGAAAGCTTTAAACCCAGTCGCCGGCAACGGAGAATTATTAAGCGCAATAAAGACTTGTCAGTGATTGAGATCGACAATATTTCTGACCCTGCTTGCTACGATCTTTATCAGCGCTACATCAATGCTCGCCATCAGGATGGCGATATGTACCCGCCGAGCTATGAGCAATATATTGGATTTTTGACGGACGATATTGGCAATACCCAATACTATGGCTTTATGCTTGAGCAGCAATTAATTGCCGTCGCAGTCACCGATAAAATGGTCAACGGCCTCTCTGCCATTTACACGTTTTTTGACCCTGACATGGATAAACGCAGTCTCGGTGTCTATGGCGTTTTGTGGCAAATTGAACAATGCCAACGTCTGCAGCTGGACTATGTTTATCTGGGTTACTGGATCAAGGGTTGCCGCAAGATGAGTTACAAAACTGACTATAGACCTTTGCAGCTATTCCTTGAGAATCGCTGGCTAACATTAACTTAATCGACTTTGCTTCCTGCCACGTTTTCAGGCACAATGCGCGCAGTTTTTCACTAGCAGGTGGAATATAGACGAATATCAGAGGAAGCCGCCGGATGGCAAAAGAAGAACAGCTAGAAATGGAAGGTGAAGTCATTGACACCCTTCCCAATACAACATTTAAAGTAAGATTAGAAAACGGCCACGAAGTCATTGCCCATATTTCAGGCAAAATGCGCAAAAACTATATTCGTATTTTGACCGGTGATAAAGTTCGCGTTGAATTAACGCCCTACGATTTAAGCAAAGGTCGTATTACCTACCGCGCAAGATAACTTGTTCGAAAAAAGAAGCGCTATGCCAGCGCTTCTTCTTCAACGACTACCAACTCTCCGTCTTCAACCCGAATTGAAACCACACCACCGTGTTGCGACAAGTCTCCGAATAGAACCTTTTCCGCCAGTGGCTTTTTAATGTGCTCTTGAATAATACGGGCCATCGGTCTGGCACCCATATTTTTATCGTAACCTTTTTTGACCAGCCACAACCTGGCGTCTTCATCAACATCCAGCGTTACTCGCTTATCATCCAACTGACCTTGCAGTTCAATTAAGAATTTATCAACAACCGTCAGCACAACCTCTTCTGGCAACGGTTCAAACTGAACAATGGCATCGAGGCGATTGCGGAATTCAGGAGTGAACAAGCGGTTAATCGCTTCCATCGCATCGGTAGTATTATCCTGCTCGGTGAAACCCATCGAGCGACGACTGACACTTTCAGCACCGGCATTGGTAGTCATGATAAAGATCACATTGCGGAAATCCGCTTTGCGACCGTTATTATCCGTTAAGGTACCATGATCCATAACCTGTAAAAGAAGGTTAAACACTTCAGGGTGAGCTTTTTCAATTTCATCTAATAAGACCACTGAATGCGGATGTTTAGTAACAGCTTCAGTAAGTAAACCACCCTGGTCATAACCCACATAGCCTGGAGGCGCACCTATTAAACGGGACACCGTATGGCGCTCCATATATTCCGACATATCAAAACGAATTAACTCAAGGCCAAGAATTTTTGATAACTGGTTAGTGACTTCAGTTTTACCCACACCGGTTGGTCCTGCCAACAGGAATGAACCAATAGGTTTTTCAGCAGACTTCAATCCAGCCCGAGCCATTTTAATCGCAGTGGACAAGGTGGTAATCGCATTGTCCTGACCAAACACCACCATTTTTAAATTATCTTCCAGCTTCATTAACGATTCTTTATCGTCAGAAGAAACGGATTTTGGCGGGATGCGAGCAATTTTGGCTACAATGGCTTCAATATCAGGAACGCCAATAACTTTTTTACGTTTACTGGCGCTTTGCAAACGCTGGAAAGCACCTGCTTCATCAATAACGTCAATAGCTTTGTCTGGCATAAAGCGATCATTGATATAACGCTCGGATAATTCCGCTGCAGCTTGCAGGGCTTTATCGTTATAGCGAATATTGTGATGCTCTTCGAAGCGGCTTTTTAAACCTTTTAGGATACGGTAGGTTTCATCCACAGAAGGTTCCAGCACATCCACTTTTTGGAAGCGACGGCTAAGCGCCTTGTCCTTATCAAAAATACCACGGTATTCCTGAAAGGTGGTTGATCCAATACAGCGCATCTGGCCGCTACTTAATAACGGCTTTAATAAGTTCGATGCATCCATTACACCACCGGAAGCAGCACCTGCGCCGATAATGGTGTGAATCTCATCAATAAATAAAATGGAATGATCGCGATTTTTCAAATCCGCTAACAAACCTTTAAAACGCTTTTCAAAATCACCTCGATATTTGGTACCCGCTAACAGCGAGCCCATATCCAATGAGTAGACAACGCTTTCTTTTAAGACCTCTGGCACATCGCCATCAACGATTAATTTGGCAAGGCCCTCAGCAATCGCTGTTTTACCGACACCGGACTCACCCACCAATAGCGGATTATTTTTTCTACGACGCGATAAGATTTGCGAAACACGCTCCACTTCACCCGAGCGACCTACCAAAGGATCAATCCGACCAAGACGAGCTTCTTCATTTAAATTGGTAGCAAAACTCTCCAGCGGGCTTTTTTCACTCTCACCGGTGCCTTGCTCATCATCCGCTGGGGATTGATTATGATCCAGCTCGTGGTCTGACTCGCCAGCCACTTTAGAGATACCATGGGTCAGATAATTCACCACATCAAGACGGGCAACGGCTTGCTGTTTCAGGAAATACACAGCCTGGCTTTCTTGTTCGCTAAATATCGCCACCAGCACATTGGCGCCGGTAACTTCTTTTTTGCCGGAAGATTGAACATGAAATACAGCGCGCTGCAACACTCGCTGGAAGCCCAAGGTTGGCTGAGTTTCACGCTCCACCTCACGCTCAGGGATCAATGGCGTCGTAGAATCGACGAAATCCACCAAATCAGTGCGTAGTTGGGTCAAATCAGCACCACAGGCTGCCATCACATTGGCTGCCACTGCATTGTCGACCAGCGCCAATAACAGATGCTCAACGGTCATAAATTCATGCCGCTTGGTGCGTGCGCCTTTAAAGGCTTGGTTTAATGTCTGCTCCAGATCCTTACTTAACATATCTATACTCCAACTTTGCGGGCCTTAACAACAGCTTTTAGTTATGTCTAAAAACAACATCAATCCAAGACTGCCAACTGGGCTCAAGCCACAGTTTACGGGGCTATTCGCCCTCTGATGCCTCTATTTCTGCCAACAAGGGATGTTCACTGTCCCTCGCATATTGATTCACTTGTGCCGCTTTAGTTTCAGCGATGTCCTTAGTATAAATACCACAAACACCCTTTCCTTGAGTATGTACGGCTAACATCACCTGAGTGGCCTTCTCTCTGCCCATATAAAAAAACATTTCCAGGATCTCGACAACAAACTCCATAGGCGTGTAATCGTCGTTTAGCAGTACCACTTGATACATGGACGGTGGCTTCAGCTCTGGCCTGGCCTCTGCCAGGGCGACATCCCCATCCCTCTCAATATCGGGGGGAATGTCATCGCCTTCGCCCATACTTAATGTTAGTTGAAGATTTTTGTGTTTACCCATATTCCTACCTTTAAGCACAACAATTACCAAATTAATTGCCCTTATTTTAACTCTATTGGCTATATATCAGCCACAATGCTTGACTATTGGTTAAAAAATGTTAAAAAAGTGACGTTCTATTAGAACTATCAAGGGGGTGTTGGCTAACGTTTTGCGATAACAAGCCGTTAAACAACATGATGATATGTAAATATGCCCGTGTACGGGCAATAATAAAAGGACCTTTGCTATGCAAACCGGAATAGTGAAGTGGTTCAACAACGCTAAAGGCTTTGGTTTTATTCTTCCTGAGGGGGGTGGTGCAGATATTTTTGCTCATTACTCTTCTATTGAAATGGGTGGATATAAAACATTGAAAGCTGGTCAAGCTGTATCCTATGAGACTGTGAACGGCCCTAAAGGCCTTCATGCGACCAATATACAAGCTGCCGACTCTGTCAGCGATGCTGAATCTACTGAAGTTACCAAAGCTGTAACAGAAAAGCAGTTAAGCACTGATTAATCGATAACGTACCAGCTCTGTGTATTTCTACAGGCTAAACCGAGAATATCGATTTTTGCACTGTGGCAGTGAAATACACAAGCTGGTGATTTATTCTGCCGCTATCAACACCTATGCTGAAGGCATTTTGTCGATAATTACATCCCCAAACTCAGAACATTTCAATAAAGTCGCCCCTTCCATCAGGCGCTCAAAATCATAAGTGACCTTTTTAGCCTGTATAGCACCGTTCATACCCTCGATAATTAAGTCAGCCGCTTCATTCCAGCCCAAGTGACGGAGCATCATTTCAGCCGATAGAATTAATGAACCTGGGTTAACCTTATCTTGCCCGGCATATTTAGGGGCTGTACCGTGGGTTGCCTCAAATAAGGCGATGCTGTCGCTCAGGTTTGCGCCAGGGGCAATACCAATACCACCCACCTGGGCCGCCAACGCGTCGGAGAGGTAGTCACCGTTAAGGTTCAAAGTAGCAATCACACTATACTCATCAGGGCGCAGCAATACCTGTTGCAGCATGGCATCGGCAATCACATCCTTGATAATAATCTCTTTGCCAGTCACAGGGTTATTAAGACGCATCCAGGGACCACCATCTAACAGCTCGGCACCAAATTCTTCCTCAGCCAACTGGTAGCCCCAATCTTTAAAGGCCCCCTCGGTAAACTTCATAATATTGCCTTTATGAACCAGGGTCAGTGACGGCAAATCCTGGTCAATGGTGTACTGTATGGCTTTGCGTACCAACCGCTGGGTACCCTCTTTAGAGACGGGTTTAATACCGATGCCGCAATTATCAGGGAAGCGAATTTTACTTACACCCATTTCCGCCTGAAGGTACTGAATAATCTTGCTGGCTTGATCCGTGCCAGCCTTCCATTCTATACCTGCATAAATATCTTCGGAGTTTTCACGGAAGATCACCATGTTAGTTTTACCAGGTTCTTTGACGGGAGAAGGCACACCCTCAAACCAACGTACCGGACGCAGGCAGGTATATAAATCCAACTCCTGGCGCAACGCAACATTTAACGAGCGGAAGCCGCCGCCTACCGGTGTGGTTAGTGGGCCTTTGATACCAACGGAATACTCTTTAATAGCATCCAGGGTTTCAGCGGGAAACCAATCGCCGTCATACATTTCGGCGGCTTTCTCACCGGTGAATATTTCCATCCAGCTGATTTTTCTGTTGCCGCCGTAAGACTTTGCCACTGCGGCATCCACGACCTTAATCATCACCGGGCTGATATCAACACCGATACCATCACCTTCAATAAAAGGAATGATGGGCTGATCGGGAACAATTAAAGAACCATCACTATTTACTGAAATTTTCTCCCCTTGTGCGGGAACCTCTATAAATTGGTAAGACATCAGAATCTCCTTTGATAAGTCTGGGAAGTAAGAGATGGAAGTATACTGCCACCTTTATACAGTTAATCAGCACAAACTAAAAGAGCCACCATAGTGACAGCCCTTTTTCATTTCAACTAACTAGTCGATTAATACCTGAATAATTGATATTTTCTAACGCATCGTTAAAGGTTGCACTTGGGCGCATAGCTTTTTCAGCCAGGGCATCATCTGGGCGATAGTATGCACCCAGTTCAATAGCTGCACCTTGGGCCGCATTTAACTCTTCAACAATGGCCATTTCATTGCTTGCCAGAATGTTAAATAGAGCTGCAAAAGACCCTTGCAATTGCGCATCATCGGTTTGCTCTGCCAGGGCTTCTGCCCAGTAAAGCGCAAGGTAAAAATGACTACCGCGATTATCTAATTCACCAACCTTGCGAGAGGGCGACTTGTTATTTTGCAATAACTTTGCAGTCGCATCGTCCAGGGTTTTGGCTAGAATTTTAGCTTTTGCGTTATCAGTTTTATCGGCAAGGTCTTCAAGCGAGACGGCCAAAGCCAAAAACTCACCCAGGGAATCCCAGCGTAAGTGCCCTTCTTCCTCAAACTGCTGAACATGTTTAGGGGCAGAACCACCCGCACCGGTTTCAAATAAACCGCCACCATTCATCAAGGGAACAATAGATAACATTTTTGCACTGGTACCAAGTTCCATAATGGGGAAAAGGTCAGTCAGGTAATCACGCAGTACGTTGCCGGTAACAGAAATGGTATCTTGACCGAGAATCAAGCGCTCCATGGTATAGCGAATAGCAGAAACAGGATCCATAATCTTAATCACCAGACCATCGGTATTATGATCTGGCAAATACTGCTCAACCTTTTCAATCAACTGAACGTCATGGGCGCGAGCAGTATCTAACCAGAACACTGCCGGTGTATCCGTCGCTCTTGCGCGGTTAACAGCCAGTTTAATCCAGTCTTGAATTGGGCCGTCTTTCGCCTGGCACATTCTCCAGATATCGCCCTCTTCACATTTATGCTGCATAAGCACTGTGTCGTTATTATCTACAATGCGAACAGTACCGTCGCAAGGAAGCTCAAAAGTTTTATCGTGAGAACCATATTCTTCCGCTTTCTTAGCCATTAAACCAACATTGGGAACACTGCCCATAGTGGTTGGATCAAAAGCGCCATGGGTTTTACAGAAATTAATCATTTCCTGATAGAAACGTGCGTAAGTACTTTCAGGAATAACCGCTTTAGTATCATGCAGCTTGCCATCAGGGCCCCACATTTTACCGGAGTCACGAATCATAGCGGGCATAGACGCATCGACAATAACGTCACTGGGTACGTGCAGGTTTGAAATGCCCTTATCAGAATTCACCATCGCTATTGCAGGGCGATCCAGATAACAGGCCTGAATATCGCGCTCAACTTCTGTGCGCCGGGAAGAAGGCAGCTGTTCGATTTTTTCATACACATTGCCCAGGCCGCTATTCGCATTTACACCCAGCTCAGCAAAGGTGTCGGCATGTTTTTCAAACAATTCTTTATAATATACTTTTACCGCATGACCAAATACGATGGGGTGTGAAACCTTCATCATGGTAGCTTTTACGTGCAGTGAGAAAAGCACATCGGTATTTTTAGCGTCTTCAATCTGCTCTTCAAAAAACTGGCAGAGTGCTTTTTTACTCATAAACATGCTGTCGATAACTTCACCAGCCAGCAGAGAGGTTTTCTCTTTCAAAACGGTGGTTTCACCCGCTTTGCTCACCATCTCGATTCTTACATCACAAGGCTTTTCAATAACCACTGACTGTTCACTGGAATAAAAATCACCACCGCGCATATGAGCAACGTGAGTTTTAGAAGCCTGGCTCCAGGCACCCATTTTATGGGGGTTGTTTTTTGCAAACTGTTTTACTGATGGCGGCGCCCGACGGTCAGAGTTACCTTCACGCAATACAGGATTAACCGCGCTGCCTAACACATTGGCATAGCGAGCCTTAATCTCTTTCTCTGCATCGGTCTGTGGCTCTTCAGGGTAATCAGGTACCGCAAAACCCTGACCCTGTAATTCGGCAATAGCCGCCTTAAGCTGGGGGGTTGAAGCACTGATATTCGGTAATTTAATAATATTGGCGTCTGGCTTGAGGGTTAGTTCACCCAATTCAGCCAAGGCATCAGGTATCTTCTGTTCATCACTGAGATTTTCAGGAAAGTTAGCGATAATGCGACCAGAAAGGGAAATGTCTTTTTTCTCAATTACAATATCAGCGGCTTTGGTGAAGGCATTGACGATAGGCAATAATGAATAAGTTGCTAATGCTGGTGCTTCATCGGTCTTTGTATAAATTATCTTCGATCTTTCTGACATACTATATTCCCGGAATTCAATGAGAATGAGGCAATGAAAGCTTTTGCTTGCTTCTTCTTATTAGTCCGCCCCGGTTTTGCGGGCGCGATTATAACAACAAGCAGGAACTTTCGATAGATGATAATATCGTTTAAAACAATCACTTAGCTTAATATCGATCAATAAATGGCCAAAATCATCCTTCTTAACAAACCTTTTAATGTACTTTGCCAGTTTACCGACAAAGAAGGACGCCCCACTCTTGCTGATTTTGTAGATACCAACGGCGTCTATCCCGCCGGTCGACTTGATTATGATTCTGAGGGCCTGGTAGTCCTCACTGATAATGGCAAGTTGCAACACCAGATCAGCCATCCTGACGCCAAAAGCAGCAAAACCTATTGGGTCCAGGTAGAGGGAACCCCCAATCACGTGGACCTTGAGCCCTTGCATAAAGGCATACAACTGAAAGACGGCCTCTGCAGACCCGCTAAAGCCACCCTGATCAAAGAACCAGATATCTGGCCACGCAACCCGCCTGTTAGAGAAAGGGCCTCCATCCCCACCACCTGGCTTGAACTCACTATCAGTGAAGGCCGCAATCGTCAGGTCAGGCGCATGACCGCCGCTATTGGCTTCCCCACTCTGCGGCTGATAAGAGCCACAGTGGGAGACTGGTCCATTGACAATCTAAAGCCCGGCGAATCCAAACAACTGACTATTCATACCCCTGCAAACAATTCACAGCGACCCAGACGTTCAACTCGAGGCAATAGAAGGCTATAATCGCGCATCAGCAATTGGTAACCAGGAATAAAGATGGAATGGCAGCCCCACGTCACCGTGGCTACAGTAGTAGAAAAAGACGGCAAGTATTTATTAGTAGAGGAACGCTGCAACGGCGAACTGGTTTTTAACCAGCCTGCGGGACATTTAGACCCCAACGAAACCCTTGAAGAAGCGGCCGTACGCGAAACCTTCGAAGAAACCGGCTGGCATGTGAAATTAAAAGGCGTGGTAGGTGTTGCTCTTTATACCTCGCCCCACAATCAGGTGACCTATCACCGCACTACCTTTTATGCCACTGCCGAGGAACACGACCCACAGCAGACCCTGGATGATGGTATCCAACAGGCGGTATGGATGAGCTATGAAGAAATGCAAGCCAACAGTGAGCGCATGCGCTCGCACCTGGTTATCCAAAGCATTGAACAGTATCAGCAAGGACATCGCTACCCTATTAACCTCGTATTTGGTTAAGAGGCCACCCCATTGTCTATAGACTTTAACGCCCCCCTCACAAAAGTCATTGTCGGCATGTCCGGCGGCGTTGACTCGTCTGTATCAGCCCTGCTATTGCAACAACAGGGCTATCAGGTCGAGGGCTTGTTTATGAAAAACTGGGACGAAGATGACGGCACTGAATACTGTACCGCCAAAGATGACCTTGCTGATGCTCAAGCCGTTTCCGACAAACTCGGTATACATTTACATACAGCCAATTTTGCCGCCGAATACTGGGACAATGTTTTTGAGCATTTTCTTGAAGAATATAAAGCAGGCAGAACCCCCAACCCCGACATTCTCTGCAACCGGGAAATTAAATTTAAAGCCTTTTTGGATTATGCGCTGGTATTAGGCGCAGACTTTATTGCAACGGGGCACTATGTCCGCAAACAGCAACAAGGTGATATCGCAAAGCTGGTCAAAGGTCTGGATAACAACAAAGACCAAAGCTATTTCCTGCATGCGGTTAGCGGCAAAGAAATTGCCAAAACACTATTCCCCGTAGGTGAACTGGAAAAACCGGAAGTACGACATATCGCCGAGCAGCACGACCTGGTCACCCATAACAAAAAAGATAGCACCGGTATTTGTTTTATCGGCGAGCGACGCTTTAAAGATTTTTTACAGCAATACCTGCCGGCACAACCCGGTGAGATAGAAGATATTGATGGCAATCCTATGGGCCAGCATAGCGGCCTGATGTATCACACCATCGGACAACGTCAGGGCTTAGGTATTGGCGGCGTTAAAGGCGCCGGGGATCAACCCTGGTATGTGGTTGATAAAGACCTGCAGCGTAATGTATTAATTATTGCCCAAGGCAGCCAGCATCCTTGTCTGTTTAAACAAGCGATGTCAGTCAGTAGTATTCACTGGATAGACGGTAACGAGCCAGAACTGCCTTACCGCTGTATGGCCAAGGTACGCTACCGCCAGCAAGACCAAGCCTGTGAAATTATCCGCCAGGACAATGCTTACCAAGTGATATTCGACAAACCCCAGCGGGCCATTACACCGGGGCAATCCGCCGTATTTTATGATGACGAAATCTGCCTGGGCGGCGGCGTTATAGAGCAGGCTTATAACCTGGATCACATTCAAACACCCTCACAGAAACAGCATAATCTTTAGGTCACTATCTTTGGCAATAGACTCCATCACTTCGCAAACTCTCGCTTTAGCAGGCGTCGTACAAACAGCTTATCTGGTAGACCAAATAGCTCGAACAGGCACTGCACCGGCTGAAAGTATCAACCCCTCGCTCAATAGCCTGTTCGCCTTTGATGCTAATAGTACTGAAGCTGTTTACAGCGGTATTCATGGCGTCAAGCTAGGCCTGCAGGTACTAACCGATATCCTTAATGGCGACAAACGCCAGCAATACCGCACGATTATTCGCTACACATTAGGCATGCTCTACCTTCAAAAGAAGTTATCAGCCAATGATGAGCTGTTAAATATTATGCGCAGCCGGCTTGAACATACCTCCATAAAAGCCGAGCACTTTAGTAACAACCCCGCCTCTATCGCCAAAAGTATTGCAGCGATTTACCAGGACACCTTAAGCACCTATAAATTCAGGATCCAGATCAGCGGTAGCATGCAGCAACTGCAAAATAGCCAGAACGCCGATACAATCAGGGCGCTACTCTTAGCCGGCATTCGTAGCGCTGTGCTGTGGCGGCAAACCGGTGGCAGGCGCTGGAAATTAATGCTCAATAGACGCCAACTATTGAATAGCGCCAGAGAGTTACTCAGTACTTTTTAATCAGCATTGATAGACACTGAAATTATAGACACTGAAATTAGCGCTCAAATCATGTATGATTGCGCCCCTTTTCAGGCAATCCCATAATAGACAACCTTTAACAGACACGAGAATTTTCATGGATTTATCAGCACTAACCGCTATCTCTCCTATCGATGGCCGCTATGGCAGTAAAACAGCCTCATTGCGTGGCGTTTTCAGTGAGTTTGGTTTAATTAAAAACCGCGTATTAGTTGAAGTGCGCTGGCTGCAATGCCTGGCTGCACATCCTGCCATTAGCGAAGTTCCCGCTTTTAGTGATAAAGCTAACGCCCTGCTAAACAGCATTACTGACAACTTTTCTGAAGCGGACGCGCTAGCGATCAAAGAAATCGAAAGCACCACTAACCATGATGTTAAGGCTGTTGAGTATTTCCTGAAAAAAGCTGTTGCCGGCAACGAAGAAGTTAATGCTGTCAGTGAGTTTATTCACTTTGCCTGCACCTCTGAAGATATTAACAATCTGTCCCACGCCCTAATGCTTAAAGAAGGCCGCGAGATTATTCTTGAGTCGATGAACGACCTGATTAATAAAATGGTGGAACTAAGCAGCGACTATGCATCTACCCCTATGCTGTCACGCACCCACGGCCAAACCGCCAGCCCATCCACTATGGGTAAAGAATTTGCCAATGTAGTCGCTCGCCTGCGTCGCCAGGTTCAGCAAATCGAGAAGATAGAGTTGCTCGGTAAAATCAACGGTGCAGTAGGTAACTACAACGCTCACCTGTCCGCATACCCGGATATAGACTGGCAGGCCAATGCGCAAACTTTTGTTGAAAGCCTGGGCATCAACTGGAACCCCTACACCACACAAATTGAACCCCACGATTATATTGCCGAATTATTCGATGGTTTTGCCCGCTTCAATACCATCCTGATTGATTTGGACCGTGATATCTGGGCGTATATTTCCATGGGCTTTTTCAAACAGCGCGTTATTGCAGGTGAGGTAGGCTCCTCCACCATGCCCCATAAAGTTAACCCCATTGACTTCGAAAACTCAGAAGGTAATTTAGGTTTGGCCAATGCAGTATTTTCCCATATGGCCACCAAACTACCCGTTTCACGCTGGCAGCGTGACCTGACTGACTCAACGGTATTGCGCAATATGGGTGTTGGTATTGGTTATAGCCTTATTGCTTATGCGGCCACCCTGAAAGGCCTGGGTAAATTGCAAATTAACCCTGACCGCTTAGCAGAAGATCTGGACAATAGTTGGGAAGTTCTGGCAGAACCTATCCAAACCGTTATGCGTCGTTACAATATTGAAGAGCCCTATGAGAAACTCAAAGCGTTAACTCGCGGCCAAACCATTAACCGCGAAACACTGGATGTATTTATTGATACTCTGGATATTCCGGAAGAGGCAAAAGAAAGTCTTAGAAAACTTTCTCCAGACACCTATATCGGCAACGCTATTGCGCAGGCAAAAGACCTATAACCCCCCCCCACACGTCGTCCCCGCGCAGGCGGGAATGACGAGGTATGAGGAGATAATCGTTATTAATAACTTCGATGCAGACGACTTTCTTCAACATTATTGGCAGCAAAAACCTTTACTGATCAGGCAAGCGATTCCTGATATACAGTCGCCATTATCACCGGACGAACTTGCCGGCCTGGCTTGCGAAGAGGAAGTGGAGTCCAGAATAGTTGTCAATAGAAATGGCAATTACGAGCTGGCACACGGACCTTTTGATGAAGATGTATTTACCTCACTACCTGATAAGGACTGGACCCTACTGGTACAGGCAGTGGATCATTATGATCCAGATGTAGCCAAACTGTTAGATTATTTTAGATTTATTCCCAACTGGCGCATAGACGACATCATGGTGAGTTATGCGCCTGTAAACGGTGGTATTCCAGCTCATGTCGATAACTACGATGTATTCCTGTTACAGGGAGCTGGCACCCGTCAATGGCAGCTGGGCCCCAAGTCCGATCATAAAAGCCAAATACAAGATAACGAACAGCTGCGTTTATTGTTAGATTTTCAGGTCGAAGAGGAATGGGTATTAAACCCGGGTGATATGCTTTATGTGCCACCGGGTTATGGTCATAGAGGCACCTCCCTCGACAATGACTGCATGACCTACTCTATCGGTTTTAGAGCGCCCAGCTATAGCGAAATGCTATCGGATTTTTGTGATCATCAAATAAGTCTGCTCAATGAACAAGACCGCTATAGTGACCCACAATTAAAACGGCAACAACACCCCGGTGAAATTACTGACGCAACCATAGAAAAAATTCAGTCACTACTCAAACATTTTACTGAAGATAAACAAGCTATCGCTGAATGGTTTGGTCGCTTTATGACTAGCGAGAAATACCCTGAAGATAATGACAGGTCATACGAAATCAATAATTACAGTGAACAACTGTTACAGCATGAGTACCTTTATCGGGACAATAGCTCCAGGTTCGCCTATACCCAAAGCAATGGCAGTGCAACACTTTATGTTAATGGCGAAGCCTATAACAGCTCATTAGAAACAGCATTACTGCTTGCCAATAACGATCACTACCCTACCCCGGCACTGCCTACAGACACACAAAGCATTAAGCTGATCCAACAACTTATTCGTCAAGGCAGCCTCTATATAGAAGAGACGCCAGCCAATTAAAGCACCACACCGACCTCAGTCCCCTGATAGATCAACTCATAGGTTTTAAGACCACGGCATGGCTCTTCAGTCGCAGCTATTAAATCACCGCTGGCAATATCAAACTGGTAGCCATGCAGTGAACAACGCAAACTCGAACCAACGATATCTGACTCGGATATAGGATGACCACGGTGGGGACAGGTACTTTCCAGTAAATAACGCTCGCCATCCACTTGCAATAAAATCAAATTATATTGATCAATTTTAAAAACCTTGCGATAGCTGTCGTGGAGGTTGATCAGTTTATCCAGTGAATAAAAACGCATAGCGAAAATCCGGCCCTATCAGTAATCATCAACAATGACTGTACGAAAGCTGGAAAATAAGCAATATGCCGTTAAACTGCAAGTACCATATAAAAAATCCAGTAATAACTACACCTAAGAAACCATACCTCAGAAACCATACCTAAGAACCCATACCTATGAATCAAACCAAAGAAGACTCCGGCAGCACACCGCTGGTTGCCAATACCGGTACGGCGTTAATCATGCCCGGTGGCGGCGCTCGGGCCGCTTATCAAGTCGGTGTACTGAAAGCACTTGCAGAAATCACCCGTGACCAATACGACCACCCTTTCCCCATTTTCTGTGGAACTTCCGCCGGCGCACTGAATGCTGTGGCCATTGCCAGTAGAGAGCAAACCTTCCACCAGAGTTGTGCCTGGCTGGAACAACTCTGGTTATCACTAGGCACAGAACATGTCTATCGCAGTGACTGGTCAGGCATTTTTCGTAATGCCTGGCGGCTTCTGGCATCGTTATTTAATTCCGGTATCGCCATTGGTCGCCCTGTAGCGCTGTTGGATAATGCCCCTTTAAAACAATTTCTAAGGGATAAAATAGATTTCTCAGGTATTGGCCGCAACATCAAAGATGGCAAACTCTCTGCAGTATGTGTAACCGCCATGAACTATACCGAAACAGTCTCAGTGAGCTTTTACCAGGGCGGGCCCGAGAATGCAGACTGGCAGCGCTGGCGTCGGCAAGGCATTCCAACCCCCTTGCAATTACGGCATTTACTGGCATCAACGGCCATCCCCACTATTTTCCCACCACAACGCATTGGTCGAAACTACTATGGCGACGGTGCCTTAAGACAACTAGCCCCCATTAGCCCTGCTCTGCATCTGGGTGCAAAAAAAGTATTAATTATCAGCACCACAGGCCACAAACGAAATTACGACCGACCCTATAGTCGTATCCACTCCCCGGCCTTTGGCCAGGTCATCGGGCACCTGCTAAATAGCGCCTTTGTGGATAGCCTGGAAACCGATATTGAGTTGCTGGAACAAATGAACCAATTACTGAATATTAGTAACAGTGAGATCACTAATCAGGAAGGCAGGACCTTACGCCCTGTTGATATTCATGTTATTTCACCTTCAGAAGATATTGACGCCCTGGCCGACGAACACTTTAAAGAGCTACCCACTAGTATTAAAACATTTTTAAGGGTTAGCGGCGGTGGCGCCAGTAGCGGCGGCGTCAATATTTCAAGCTATTTACTATTTACGCCTAAGTTCTGCCAGCACCTCATTAACCTGGGTTACAAGGACGGCAAAGATCAGGCGGAAAAGATTTTAGAATTTATAACTAAAGAGTAAATTTTTAAGGTCATATCATTTTTTATGGGATCTTAGAAAGAGTGAAATATTGTTCATTTATAGCAAGAAACCAAGCAAATAAGTCAGAGTTAGCTAAACTTAGTTTTTTATAATGACTAAAAGCTACCTGAACGCATTATGCGCTCAATAAACGAGTAATGCCGACCAATACGATAAGCCTTAATTGCTTGTTACTTTATCTACCGGATAAAACTATGTATTTTGGCAACTATCGCCAGTAACTTATTGAATTATAATGAATAATAGCTATGGACAGGTATAGGCACTCAAGACATCATGTATAAGCCAAGCACATTCATAACCTGCTATCTATACTTGGTGGCATTTATACCGACATCCGCTTTGGCAAGTGATGATGTCGTCTCCCGAGAATACAAAATCAAGGCTGCCTATCTCTACAACCTGATCAAATTTATAAACTGGCCAGCTTCCAAATTATTATCATCTACCACCACTAATATCTGCGTCTATCGCGCCAATCCCTTTGATGGCCACCTTAATAAGCTATCCTCAAGAAAGGCCAAAGGTCGCGAAATAACAATCAACTATCTTAAGGCCGACGACGACA
>JAAELM010000435.1 GCA_024226635.1 Oceanicoccus sp.
AAAGAAGGTGGTGAGACATTAGGTGAAGAGGGTGGCTATTATGAAATGCCAGCTTATGCGCCAAGATGGAGAAAGACCAGCGAATCAAAGTGGGGTAATAGTCCTGCTATGAATGCGCTTAACGATATTTTAACGCTTAATCAGTTAGTCGAGTTGATATTGCGTAGTGCTGAAAAGGCTATTGATCCATCATGGGTTACTACCATGAATAATATTGTAAGTGACTTAGATTTAAGGGCGGCGGGTTTAAATATTGTACGCGACCCAAGTAAGTTACTGCCGCTAGAGTCAGCAGGCAGATTTGACGTTGGCCAGCTAATAAAGAGTGACTTAGTTCAGTCTATCCAAAAAGCTTTTTATATGGATCAGCTACAACTTAAAGACTCGCCAGCAATGACAGCTACAGAAACAATGGCGCGCATGGAGTTAATGCAAAGAACATTAGGGCCAACGCTAGGTCGCTTGCAATCTGATTTACTTGATCCATTAATTAGCCGGACATTAAATATCTTATTTAGAAGTGGTCAGTTAAAAGAATTACCTGAAAGCTTAAAACAGAATGGCGGTGACATTGATGTATCATACGTTGGCTCATTATCACGCAGCCAGAAGATGGACGGTATAGC
>JAAELM010000436.1 GCA_024226635.1 Oceanicoccus sp.
ATTACTCTGAGTAGCTTCAACGTGCATTAGGAACAACTCTCGTTTTTTATTTCAGATGTTTAATAAATATCAGCATCATCCGGTTAGGTTTTTGCATTAGTTGCATTATTTACTATAGATAGCGTTAAAATAAATATAACGTCCTTGCCTGGCTTGTAACTGCCATTATTGATTTCAGCACACAGCTTCAGTAAATTGGCTTCATAATCGATCTCAAAAGCGAGGGCATTGAGGGTGTTGCGCTTATTGCTGCGACAATTAAAATACGCTTCAAAAAGCTCAGCAAGCTCTATGGCAGGCTTCCGGCCTTGCGAGGAATAAAACAGAGACAGTTGTTGCATAGACCTTATACCGAAGAAAACACAGGCAGCGGCCCAAGCCGCTACCCGTAGGGTTCTCATTGATTTTGTTTAAAACTTCGAACAGCACGCACTCCCTGCGTGAGGCTCTTAGCGGTGTGGCTATGTTCGCCATCGCTGAAAGGCAGGCACCACGCGGAGTGGGCATCCTTCTCCGTGGAACTCCAATAGTAGACATTAGTATTAAAACCACCCACAACGTCTTTTTGCCGATACAACAAATCCAACTCTTCTTTAGAAGGCAGGAACCAATCGTTATATCCACCTAACGTATATGCGTCAGCGAGTGCAGCAGCAGTCCCCGCATCGCTGCAACCTGCCAGAATATCAGATGTATTTTGATCGCCTGTCCAGACGGCC
>JAAELM010000437.1 GCA_024226635.1 Oceanicoccus sp.
CATAATCCAATTTCCCAACACACTTTACCGTTGAAGGCGAATACAACTAAGGCAAAGGCCGTATAGGTACCGGCAATAAATACTTTGTGGCTATTCGTTACTACAAGATTAAATTTCGTAATGGTGGTAAGGGCTGCAATAATTATGAAACCGACACCAACCTGTATAAAACCGCCATAGATCCCGATAAAGAAGAAGACTATCATTGCAGTAATGAGCTGGCGGCGTCCTAAACTGCTTGAGTTGCCACCACTATCCTGGCTAGGGTTCCAGATGATAAGGCCGAGGACGAGCAGCATAATAACGGCAAGTACTCTTTTGAACAGGAGGTCGGAGATGTCGATGGCAATGTAGGCGCCGATGATGGCACCTATGATTGCAGGTATTGAAAGGAGGAGGCTCAGCTTAAAATTAGAAACACCCTTCCGCTTAAAACCGGCAACAGCAGAAAAACACTGCGCTATGATTGCAATACGGTTAGTGCCATTTGCTACTGCGGTTGGCAAACCAAGAAAGATGAGTATCGGCAGGGTAAGCAGTGAAC
>JAAELM010000438.1 GCA_024226635.1 Oceanicoccus sp.
GCAATGCACGTATGTCATAACGTTCCGTCAGCAAAGGATAATTATCTCTCAGCCACCGGTAATGATCGCGCTCGGCTTTTTCTATGACCGGTCGGTTGTCATACAGCGTATCGTCCAGATCAAAAGAGATGCCCTGTATAGGGCCGGTTGACTGAACAGTTGTAGTTGAAATTTCCATCCAGCAGCCTTTTAACCACCTCAACATTTCCTAATCCGGCCTAACCGATGGATAAGACTCCCGATCCATAAGGCCATAGTGCTATTTTATGGTACTAGACTTCCACGGGACAAAAAACTTGACATGTCTATAAGCGTTTACTAATATTATGAATAACTAATGTATCGCGAGGTAACGAGTCATGTTATATACACTTGTCGGGCTGGCTGCAGCCTCTATCTTCGGCATCATCACGTTTTCGCTCTATGGCTATGAAGGTTTGATGAATCGGATTTGGATAGATTATATCTTCTGGGGACTGATAGCCTCCGGGACACTTCTATCCCATATCGCCCCTTGGCTCAGATGCCTGTGGTGCCGTATTGGTGACACTTTCAAAGGCTACGGTTTTATCTGCCGGGGAGCCCCTTGCACCCACTGATTTTGGGCTTTTATGTGCCACCAATAAATTCCGCTTAACACTTAGACATTTACCGCAAAGGCGCATGGCGCGCTAAGAAAAGCTTATATGTCAGTTGGTTGCTTTGCGCACTTTGCGTCTTTGCGGTAAAAACCGATCAATTCAGCCCTAAGGTTTTGAGCAGTTCCTTCTATGCCTAAGATCATGATCAAGTTTATGGTTGACAATTAACACCTTGTGGCCGACAGTTATCCCTGCTGTTTCCCAAAGGCTCCTGGTTTGCGATTAAACCTTCCCGGATTCACCTGCCACCTCCTGTATGCTTCACTGCTGGTACTGGCGGCCGTATGTTTAGCCGCCTGCACGACTACCTCCTACTATATCCAGTCCATCGGCGGACACCTTGACTTGATGGCAAACAGCCGCCCCATCGCCGA
>JAAELM010000439.1 GCA_024226635.1 Oceanicoccus sp.
AAAGCGCTAATAGAAGATCTCGAACAAGAACTACCCCTGGTACAAAACCGCTCACTACATTCCATTTTTATTGGTGGCGGCACACCGAGTTTGTTTTCCGCCGCAGCTATTGCCGAAATACTTAACGCAGTAGAAAAACGCATCCCCTTTTCAACAGATATTGAAATTACGCTGGAGGCAAACCCCGGTACGGTAGAGCAAGAAAAATTTTCAGGCTATGCCGCCGCAGGGGTGAACCGTTTATCCATTGGCGTACAAAGTTTTAATGCTCAACACCTGCAAAGCCTTGGCAGAATCCATAGCAATACTGAAGCCATCAAAGCAGCAGCGACCGCAAAAAGTGCCGGTATCACTAATTTTAATATCGACTTAATGCATGGCCTGCCTCAACAAAGCCAGCAGCAAGCACTGGATGATATTCAGCAGGCTATCGACTTAGCGCCTGCCCATATTTCCTGGTATCAATTAACCATTGAGCCCAATACCGCTTTTTATAACGCACCGCCCACCCTACCCCCAGATGATAGTCTTGCCGATATCCAGGCTGCCGGTGAGCAACACTTGCAACAACACCGTTACCAGCAGTATGAAATTTCAGCCTATAGCCAGCCAGGCAAACAATCACAGCACAATATTAACTACTGGTCTTTTGGTGATTATATTGGCATTGGTGCAGGTGCCCATGGCAAGCAAAGTGACATTGCCAATCAACAGATCTTACGCCGCTGGAAAACCAGGGCACCTAACGATTTTCTCAATCCGAAAAAACATTTTAAGGCAGGGGAAAGACTATTAGCGGCCGATGAAATTCCGCTGGAGTTTATGATGAATAGCCTGAGACTTAACCAGGGCTTTCAAACTCAATTGTTTGAACAAAGGACAGGAATAGCACTGGCCACCCTGAATCAAAAGCTGGCATCATTGATAAAACGCGGCCTGTTACAACAGGCCGGTGACAGCACCTACCCAACAGCAACAGGCAGACGCTTTTTAAATAGCCTGCTGGAAGAATTTTAAATTCATAAATAGCAGGCAAAAAAATAGCCGCTAAGCGGCTATTCTAAACAGACTAAATTCTTAAGCTTTACGGCGCAACACCGTCAGACCAATAACACCTAGAGCTAATAACGCCACTGAAGAAGGCTCCGGCACTTTACGGGTGCCAATCTTTTCTGCATAACCCATCAAGTTATCGTTACCGCAGCCCATAGTGTTATGGAAATAGGCACTATCAATACCATTTTCAACAAACCAACTTAAATCAAAGTTATAGGCTGTTTTGTGAGTACCTTTTTTCCTTCTGCCATCACCTTTATAGCCGGCTTCAGCATCAGTCAGGCCTGTCTCATAATCAAATGAACCGCTGGCAACAGAATCAGCAAGGCCGTTATTTCCATCTTCCCCCACGTAAAGCCAAGCGCTAGAGCTGTAATTTGCTTTATAGAAAGCTTCACTCGTTACCGAGCTATCGGTCAGCTCCCTAAGTTCGTAGGTTTGGGCTTCCCAATCAATGTCGAATACGTAATCATAACCAAAGGTATCTACAACTTCGGTATTGCCCTTATCGCCACCGTGAACACCGCCCTGATTAATAGCGATATTGTCGCCATCGATATCCACAAAGATATCACCTGCATCAAAGCCGCTCTGGCCGTTCTTAAAGTCATAGCCACCAACTATAGCCAGGCCGCCGTTATCCTGAAGCCAAAAACCTTCTAAATCCCAAATTTGGCCATGCTGCATACCCGGCTCAACCTCACCGTCTTCCCTGGGTTTTGATACGCTGCCACGATGCCACTTCTCGTTAGTACTGTTGCCATCAAAAATGGTGATTTCAGTACCAGTAAATGGCAATGCCGCCAGCTGTACTGAATTCATCAAACCCATAGCTGCAGCCACTATCATTAACTTCTTCATTTGATACCGTCCAAAATATATCGCTAAATCGACAGCTTGCCATCCGAGACAAGCCAAACTTTACACACCGGCTTACTAAGCACAAATAATGCCGATATTATAAAAACCAATAAAAACAAGGAACTAGTAACATTTTTGTCATTCACAAAGACCTATTTGTAAACATTTTCGACGCAAAGCGTGGCTTTATATCCATAAAGTCTATATAAAACAATTACTTAGAACAATATTGACTGTTGCAAAGTTTTCCAACTACCAGATCGCTTTGTTACATTTTCTCCTGTAACACCTGTTACAGCGATGCACCTATTCCCTTATTGTGATAGTGACGCAATTTATCCCGCGAAGATAAACTCTATGCTATCCTTGCCGCCCTGGAATTACCCGCTTCACCAGAGGTTTAGCTATGCCACAGTACCGCTCCAAAACATCCACCGCCGGCCGCAATATGGCGGGCGCCCGCGCCCTATGGCGCGCCACTGGAATGAAAGATGACGACTTCCAAAAACCAATTATTGCTGTCGCCAACTCTTTCACCCAGTTTGTGCCTGGGCATGTTCACCTGAAAGATATGGGGCAACTGGTAGCGCGGGAGATCGAGAAAGCCGGCGGTGTGGCCAAAGAGTTCAATACTATTGCTGTCGATGATGGTATTGCTATGGGGCACGATGGCATGCTCTACAGTCTGCCTTCAAGGGACCTGATCGCCGATTCGGTAGAATATATGGTCAATGCCCACTGTGCCGACGCGATTGTCTGTATCTCCAACTGTGACAAGATCACCCCGGGGATGCTCAATGCCTCTATGCGGCTAAATATTCCAGTAATTTTTGTATCTGGCGGCCCTATGGAAGCGGGTAAAACTAAATTATCAGACCACAAACTCGATCTCGTTGACGCCATGGTAATTGCTGTTGACGACACCGCATCGGATGAAAAAGTCGCCGAGTATGAACGCTCTGCTTGCCCGACCTGCGGCTCATGCTCTGGTATGTTTACCGCCAACTCAATGAACTGCCTTACCGAAGCCTTAGGTTTATCCCTTCCCGGCAATGGCTCCATGCTGGCCACTCACGCTGATCGCGAGCAACTGTTTTTACAAGCGGGCCGAACCATTGTTGATATCACTCGTCGTTATTACGAGCAGGATGATGATGCGCTATTGCCTCGCTCCATCGCCAATTTCAATGCCTTTGAAAACGCCATGAGTTTGGATATTGCCATGGGCGGCTCTACCAATACCATTCTGCATTTATTGGCAGCGGCACAGGAAGGCGGTATTGACTTCACTATGAAGGATATCGATCGCCTCTCACGTCGCGTTCCACAACTGTGTAAAGTGGCCCCTAATACCCCGCTTTACCATATGGAAGATGTTCACCGCGCCGGTGGTGTTATGGGCATACTGGGAGAATTAAACCGCGCCGGCTTATTGCACGAAGACAGCCCTACGGTTCACAGCGGCAGTATGAAAGAAGCTTTGCAGCGCTGGGATATTTGCCAAACCGAAGATGACACCGTTAAAACATTTTTTAAAGCAGGCCCTGCAGGTATTCCTACGCAAACCGCTTTCAGTCAAAGTACTCGCTGGTCATCGCTGGATAATGACCGCGCAGACGGCTGTATTCGCTCGTTAGAGAACGCCTTTTCGTTAGAAGGTGGTCTTGCCGTACTGTTCGGTAATATCGCTGCAGACGGCTGTGTGGTTAAAACCTCGGGGGTTGATGAAAGCATCCATGTATTTGAAGGCCCCGCCCATATTTGCGAAAGTCAGGACGTCGCCGTTGCGGATATTCTTGAAGGCCGGGTAAAAGAAGGCGATGTTGTGATTATTCGCTACGAAGGCCCTCAAGGTGGACCGGGTATGCAGGAAATGCTTTACCCAACCAGTTACTTAAAATCCAAAGGTTTAGGCAAAGCTTGCGCACTGTTGACCGATGGCCGCTTCTCCGGCGGTACTTCCGGTTTATCGATTGGTCATGCTTCACCAGAAGCTGCCGCGGGTGGTGCAATTGGCTTGGTGGAGCAAGGGGATACGATTAAAATTGATATTCCTAATCGCAGCATTAATGTTGATTTATCCGATAGTGAATTAGCACAGCGCCGTGAAGCGATGAACAACCGTGAAGATGGTGGCTGGAAACCTGTTGCGGATCGCCCGCGTAAAGTCACGGCCGCTTTAAAAGCCTATGCCAAAATGGCAACCAGTGCTGATAAAGGCGCAGTAAGAGATGTCTCAATGCTGGATTAATCCGTCATTAATTATTCTTCTTCCGGTTCCTCAACCGCCGTAATAAAATCAATATCCACCCTACGGCTCATTAGAGCGGGAGACTGGCACAAAAAAAGGCGCTTTTCAGCGCCTTTTTTTGTTGAGATGAAGCAGATTTTAAACCCGCTCCAAACTCTTCTGGCGAGCCAGTTCACGGTCCATAAACTTGATCCACTGCTCAGCGTATTGCTTGCTGCGCTTGTCCTTAGCGGCTTTATTAAAGGCAGAGCGAGCTGACTTGTACTGCTTAAGGTTGAAGTGCGCCATACCTTTGACCAGATAGGCAGTATCAGGGCGTTTTACACCGCCCTTCTTCAAACCTTTGTCACAAGCGTTAACCGCTTTTTTGAATTCGTCGTTATCCAGGTAGATGCTGCATAGGCGTGCCCACAGGTCACCCTTGTCGGACTTGCCGGCGGCCCTGGCCATCTCAGGAATGGCTTCTTTCACTTCCTGGGCCTGCCGCCATGAGTTACCTAGTAGCTCTAAATTCTTTGACGTAGCTTCAATAGTTTTCTCTTTGATGCCTTTGTCCAGAACTTTGGCCGCTTTGT
>JAAELM010000440.1 GCA_024226635.1 Oceanicoccus sp.
CACAAAAAGGCACTTTTTCACACTTTTTTCCACTTTTGCAACTATAGAGACTCCCCCTATATTGATCAAGGCTAAAAACGAGAAATGGTGGGTAATTTCGGTAAAAAAAACAGGAACTTGCAGGCATCTACTAAGAAGTTGCAGAGGCATAAAACACTAAAAACAATAAATACAAGACACTAGCGTATAAACTTAAAGTGCTACTTTAAGTTAAAGGCCGTTTGTTCATATAGGGAGCTTTAAAAAAGGGCAGAAAGGTTATAATTGATCGTTTTTTGATCAGATGATGCCAAACCCCCTTGGCACTGTTAGAATGCCGCGCATCATTGACCACAGACACCGCTTTCGAGGCACTAACAAATATGCTTATTGACCAGTACTACAACAAAGCCGATAACCAAGTGAGCTTTACCCGTCAACAGGCCAGCGATTTTGCCAAACAAATCGCCAACGACTTCAACCCCCTGCACGATATCGTTTCAAAACGTTTCTGCGTGCCCGGTGATTTATTGTTTGCCCTGGTGCTGGCTCAATATGGCGCCTCCAGGCATATGCACTTTACCTTCTCCGGCATGGTAACGGATGAGGTGACTTTAGTGCTGCCAGAAGATTCCGCTTCACTAACACTAAAGGGCAACAATGATAAAGAGTATTTAAGTATCGAACATAGCGGTGACAACTCCACCAACGCCACCCTGATCGATAACCTGACACAAAGCTATGTCACTTTTTCAGGTCACACCTTCCCCCACATTCTTATCCCGCTAATGGAAGAAAAAGGCGTAATGATCAATCCCGCCCGCCCAATGGTAATGTACCAAAGTATGCTGATCGATCTTGAGCGTTTAGACCTGGAAGATGTAGAACTGGAATTGGATAAAGAAAAAACCACCTTCGACTGCAATGGCAAGCGCGGCAATGTTTGCCTGGCATTTAATTTAATCGCCAGTGGTGAAAACATAGGCCGTGGAGAAAAACATATGGTGGTCGGTGGCCTTAAGCCGTTTGAAAAAGCCGCGATAGATGGGGTTATTACCGAATATAACCAATGGAAAAAAGAGTATCACAGCATATCGTCACACCAGGAAGCCAACCATCAGCGCAAGTGATCGACAGCATTCAACAACTGTCTGGCTCGCTACCTGCACACCCCCTTCCTCAAAATTGCCGTGATTGACCAGAACTTTTTGACCACCCGGATGCCCGCCGCATTCACCTGGCAGAAAAACGCGCCATGCAGGCCGCACAAGGTGAGAACAAAATAAACCAGACTAATGGTCTACACTAACATCATATAGAAGAACAACAACAGGCAGTAACAGGCAAGCTATGAAAGATATGATCGAAAGAAAGCACGAGCGCAAAGAACTCAACCAGTCTATCCCCATCGTCGATATGATCAACGGCGGCGAATTTGGCGAACTGGTTAATGTCACCGTTGAAGGTATTATGGTTATCACGGATAAAGAAATCCCTACCCAATCTATATACCAGTTGGCCCTGCAATTGCCGATTGAAATAGCTGGCAGCAATACCGTGGAACTGGGCGCCGATTGCCTCTGGTGCCGCAAAGTCGAAAACTTTCACCGCTACTGGTCTGGCTTTCATATTATTGATGCCTCTGATACCGCCATAGCCCAGCTTGAAGAACTGATTAAACACTACAGCAAGTAAATAGTACCGATCCCAGTACCCACCTTGCGCCGGTTTCAGGTATAATCTTCGCGCAAGGCCAGACCCTGCATAAACGGCATCACTAACCTGTGAATCGCCATTGCTAACATGTTGACTAATCAGCTACTAACTTAAAGAGGGCATTACGTTGCGTCTCAATCAAGCAACTCCGGAACAACTGCGCGAGTGGGAAACTACCCTGAGTGAGCAGTACCAAGCCATCCAGCAAGCAGGCCTAAGCCTGGACCTGACCCGCGGCAAACCCAGCAGCGACCAACTGGATCTATCCAATGAGTTGGACGGTATTTTAAATGGTAAATATACCGACAGCGCCGGTACCGACCTGCGTAACTACGGCGGCCTGGATGGTATTCCCGAAGCCAAAACCCTATTTGCAAATATGGTCGGTGTTAAACCTGAAGAAGTGATGATTGGTGGTAACGGCAGTCTTTCTTTGATGTATTTCAGTGTGCAAACAGCACTGCACCAGGGTGTTAGTGATACTGACAGCGCCTGGTCCAACGAGGTACAGGCAAACGAAGGCCAGCCGGTTAAATTTCTGGCGCCTGTCCCCGGATACGATCGCCACTTTTCGGTGTGCGAGCACCTTGGCGTAGAACTGATCCCGGTGGCCATGGATGAAAATGGCCCGGACATGGATCAGGTTGAGCAATTAGTTCAGGCCGACTCCAGTATTAAAGGTATCTGGTGTGTACCTCGCTTTTCTAATCCAACCGGTGTGGTTTATTCCGATGAAGTGGTACAGCGTATTGCCCGGCTTGGCAAAATTGCTGGCCCTAACTTCCGTGTATTTTGGGATAACGCTTACGCGGTGCATGTATTAAAAGACAATGCCCAAGAGCTACCCAACCTAATGGATTACTGCCGCCAGGAAGGTACTGAAGATAGCGTCTATATTTTTGGCTCTACCTCCAAGATAACCTTTGCCGGTGCCGGTGTTGCGTTTATGGCCAGCTCCCCGGCTAATTTAGCGGTACTTAAAAAACATATGGGCTTTACCTCTATAGGCCCGGATAAAGTTAACCAACTGCGCCATGTCGCCTTCCTTAAAGATAACGCCACCCTCAGTGAACATATGAGTCGTCATGCTGCGATTATGCAGCCGCGTTTTGATGCCGTGCTGTCTTCACTGCGCTCAGAACTGGGTGATACCGATATGGGAAGCTGGACTGAGCCTGAAGGGGGTTACTTTATTTCCTTCGATTCTCGCCCCGGGCTTGCCAGGGAGATTATTGCCTTAGCTGCTGGTGCCGGCGTAAAACTGACACCTGCAGGTGCCACCTTCCCTTATGGCAATGATCCAGAGGATAAAAACATTCGCCTGGCCCCCAGCTTTCCCACCATCAGTGAGATCGAAAAGGCCATGGAAGTATTTATCACTTGCGTTAAGCTGGCTTCGGTTAAGCAGGCATTGGCCCAATAACCGTCATTCCCGCGAAGGCGGGGACCCAGCCTGCAGGCTTATGCTGTTATTTCCGCTAAAGCGGAAATCTACAGTACTGGATTCCCGCCTTCGCGGGAATGACGCCAGCCC
>JAAELM010000441.1 GCA_024226635.1 Oceanicoccus sp.
ACTATAACCTATTGATTTGTATGGTTTTAAAGGGGTTAACCACAGAAAACAGTCCCCCTAATAATAGTAGTAATATTAGAAAACAATCTATCTATATACATATATATAAATAATATATTTAATAAATAAATCTCTTTTAAATATAAAAATCTGTCATTCCCATGAAGACGGGAATCTACAGTGCTGGATCCCCGCCTCCGCGGGGATGACAGAGTGGGATTTTTAGCTGATTATTTTTTCACCATTCACTTTCACCTCTAGCTCACCTACTCTATAATCCTCGCCCTTTTTTTATTCAGCCATCTCTGGGGTTTAGCAGTGGACTATACGGAACAATTTGATGTGATCGTGATCGGCGGTGGTCATGCCGGTACCGAGGCCTGCCTGGCGGCAGCGCGTATGGGCTGTAATACCTTGCTGCTCAGTCACAACATTGAAACTCTGGGCCAAATGTCTTGTAACCCGGCGATTGGTGGGATTGGTAAAAGCCATCTGGTGAAAGAGATTGATGCCTTGGGTGGCGCCATGGCTACGGCTACTGATTTTGGTGGTATCCAGTTTCGTACGTTAAATGCTCGTAAGGGCCCCGCTGTTAGAGCAACCCGTGCACAAGCTGATAGAGTGCTTTACAAAGCCGCTGTCCGAGAAATTTTAGAAAACCAACCCAACCTAAGCATATTCCAGCAAGCTGTTGATGACCTGATTGTTGAGAATGGAAAAGTCTGTGGTGCTGTCACACAAATGGGTTTAAAGTTCCACGCACCTTCAGTTGTGCTATGTACTGGAACCTTTTTAGGCGGCAAAATTCATATTGGTTTGGATAATCACAGTGGTGGACGTGCAGGAGACCCTCCGTCGATTGCCTTGGCAAATCGTTTACGTGAAATGCCTTTCAATGTAGACCGTCTAAAAACAGGTACTCCACCACGGATTGATGCTCGCTCAGTTGATTTTTCAAACCTGGAAGAGCAGTGGGGCGATAAGCCTGTACCGGTGATGTCATTTTTAGGCTCACAGGAACAACAACCTGAACAAACTTGTTGTTGGATTACTTATACCAATTCCAACACGCACGATATTATTCGTAACAACCTGGATCGTTCACCCATGTACTCCGGTGTGATTGAAGGTGTGGGCCCACGTTATTGCCCGTCGATCGAAGATAAAATTCATCGCTTTGCCGATAAAGATTCTCACCAGGTTTTTATTGAACCTGAAGGTTTAAAAACTCATGAATTATATCCTAACGGTATTTCAACTAGTTTACCGTTTGATGTGCAGCACGAATTAGTGCGCTCTATTGTTGGTTTTGAAAACGCGCATATCTCTCGCCCGGGTTATGCTATTGAATATGATTATTTTGATCCTCGCGATTTAAAATATTCTCTGGAAACAAAATTTGTTGAAGGCTTATTTTTTGCCGGGCAAATTAATGGGACTACCGGCTATGAAGAAGCTGCCGCTCAAGGTCTACTGGCGGGTTTAAATGCCGGTTTAAAAGTACAAGGTAAAGAAGCCTGGTGTCCACGTCGTGATGAAGCCTATATCGGTGTGATGGTAGATGATCTAATCACCATGGGTACGATGGAGCCTTATCGTATGTTTACCTCCCGAGCTGAATACCGTTTATTACTGCGTGAAGATAACGCCGATTTACGGTTAACCGAAAAAGGCCGTGAATTGGGTTTAGTCTGTGATGAGCGCTGGCAGAAGTTTGTTGAAAAGCGTGAGGGAATTGAAATAGAAACCCAACGTCTTTCTTCCACCTGGGTACAACCAAAGACACCGGAGGGTGATCAAGTTAATGCGTTAGTGGATCAGCCGATTTCACGTGAATACAGTTTAATGGATTTAATTAAACGCCCTAATATTAATTACAGCGATGTCGCTGGGATTAAAGGTGAGGCGAGCAATAATCCACAGGTTGCTGAGCAGGTTGAAATTCAAATAAAATACTCTGGTTATATCGATCGTCAGTCGGAAGAAATTGAACGCCTGCGCCGTTATGAAAATACCTTATTGCCAGTAGATTTTGATTATCATGGCGTTGAAGGTCTCTCTAACGAAGTCAAACAAAAACTCTCTGATGCCAGACCTGATACTTTGGCCCGCGCATCTCGTGTTCCAGGTGTTACTCCTGCAGCGATTTCTCTATTGCTGATTTATTTAAAAAAGCATGGTGCTTTAGAGCGCGCTGCCACCTCCGCTTAATTCGAGAAGATAACCATTGGATAGTCAGTTTAAACAGCGTTTGGAAAATGGCATTGATGCTTTATCAATGTCCTTTAACCAGCAAACTATAGAAACCTTGTTAGCCTATCATCAGCTGTTAATAAAATGGAATAAAGCTTATAACCTTACGGCTGTTCGTGATCCGCAGGAAATGGTTCATCGTCACTTGTTGGATAGTTTAACCATTGCGCCTTATCTTGATGGCGAACGTTTTATTGATGTTGGTGCTGGTGCTGGTTTGCCCGGTATTATTATGGCGATTATTTTCCCCGAGCGATCTTTTGACTTGCTGGATAGCAACAGAAAAAAAACACGTTTTTTATTTCAAGTAAAAACCGAACTACAACTAGATAATGTCACTATCCATCACTGCCGCGTTGAAGAGCATGGCGGCCAGTTTTATGATGGGGTTTTATCTCGAGCTTTTGCCACCTTGGCCGATATGGTACAGGGCAGCCAGCAGTTACTGGATGGAGAGGGGCGCTTCTATGCAATGAAGGGTGTTTATCCAGAAGATGAACTGGAACAGTTGAGTCAGTTAGAGAAAAACTATAAGGTCGAAGCCTGTCATACGTTGTCTGTGCCTAATGATGAAGGTCAGCGACACTTAATCGTCTTACAAAAGAGTTAAACGGAATGGGAAGAGTTATAGCGGTCACCAACCAAAAAGGTGGAGTGGGTAAAACCACCACCTGTGTGAATCTGGCTGCTTCTCTTGTTGCCACCAAAAAGAAAGTGCTGTTAATTGACCTTGACCCTCAAGGTAACGCGACCATGGGCAGTGGTATAGATAAAAACGCAGTAGAGCGCAGCCTTTACGATGTCCTGGTGCACAATGTACCGATTGCCGAAGTCAGCGTACATGCTGAAAACTGCGGCTACGACATGATTCCTTCCAATGCTGATGTTACCGCCGCTGAAGTTGAGTTGTTAGCGATTGAAGGCAAAGAGTTTCGTTTGCGCGATGCTTTGGCTATTGAGCGTGCTGAATACGATTATATTATGATCGACTGCCCACCTTCGTTGAATATGCTGACAGTAAATGCATTAACCGCGGCACAGGGTGTGATTATTCCAATGCAGTGTGAGTACTACGCGCTGGAAGGTTTATCGGCACTGTTAGAAACGATCTCCCAGATTCAGCAAGTATTAAATCCCAAGCTTGAGATCGAAGGCCTGCTGCGTACGATGTACGATCCTCGCAATAGCTTAACCAATGATGTTTCAAAACAACTGGCGGAATATTTTGGCGATAAAGTCTATCGCACAGTAATTCCACGCAATGTGCGTCTTGCTGAGGCTCCCAGCCATGGTATGCCTGTTATGGCTTACGAGAAACAATCCAAAGGTGCTCTGTCCTATCTGGCACTCGCGGGTGAAATCCTACGTCGTAGCGACTAATCTGTTATTCCCGCGAAGGCGGGAATCTACAGTGCTGGGTTCCCGCCTGCGCGGGAATGACAGATTAGTATTGGAATGACGTGCGTGCTGTTTGGCGGTAAGATAGGCGCCAACAAAAACAATGATGACACGATTGGAATTTTCATGGTGGCTAAAAAACGCGGTTTAGGGCGAGGGCTTGATGCACTACTTGGTGGTGCTGGTAATAGCAAACCCACAGAGGTTGCAGAGCCGACTCAAGCAGCACCTATCTCCTCAGCGCCTACTGATGGCGACTTACGCACACTGCCCGTTGATCTAATCCAGCGCGGTAAATACCAGCCCCGCCGAGATATGCAACCTGAAGCTTTGGAAGAGCTGGCCGAGAGCATTAAAGCTCAGGGCATTATGCAGCCTATCGTTGTTCGCCCTATTAGTGCCGATAAATACGAGATTATCGCTGGCGAACGCCGCTGGCGCGCCACTCAGTTAGCCGGTTTGGATAGTATTCCAGTCGTTGTTCGCCAAGTACCAGATGAAGCAGCTATTGCGATGGCGCTGATTGAGAATATCCAGCGTGAAGACCTGAATGCGATGGAAGAAGCCTTGGCACTATCCCGTTTACAGCAAGAATTTGACCTTACTCACCAAGAAGTGGCCCAGGCAGTCGGTAAATCACGAGCCACCGTTAGTAACTTATTGCGCCTAATGACCTTGCGTGAAGATGTTCAGCGGATGCTGGAGCATGGTGATTTAGAGATGGGTCATGCCAAGGCTTTGCTAGGTTTATCTGCTGAACATCAGTCCTCAGCTGCCAATACGGTGGTTAGTAAAGGGTTGTCTGTTCGCCAGACTGAGTCTTTAGTTCGCTCCAGGCTCGCTGAACTGGAATCGCCCAAGGCCAAAAAGAAGCAGGCTATCGATCCGGATATCCAGAAATTACAGGATCAGCTCTCTGAAAAGGTGGGTGTTCCGGTGACTATCGACCATAGCGCCAAAGGCAAGGGGAAGCTGGTGTTGAAATACAACAGCCTTAACGAGCTGGATGGTATCCTTAACCACATCAAATAACCCCACCCCGTCGTTCCCGCGAAGGCGGGAACCCAGCCTGCATGCTACTGCTGTTATTTCCGCCAAAGCGGAAATTTACAGCACTGGGTTCCCGCCTTCGCGGGAATGACG
>JAAELM010000442.1 GCA_024226635.1 Oceanicoccus sp.
AGAAACGGGCGCATTAACCTTACATGTGGATGATGAAACACTAGCGGCACGCGAAGCGAAGCCTGCTAATCTTGCACATCATCACACTGGCATGGGGCGTGAAATGTTTGCTGGGATCCGCGCTATCTTAACGGGCGCAGAAGAAGGTGCTTGTTCATTGTTTTACACTCAGGAGCAAGCGTAATGAGTCATAAGTTTGTTGCTGATGTTGGCGGTACTAATATCCGTTTAGCGCGTGTAACAGAGACAGGCGTTGCCGATATTATCAAATATATGTGCAATGACTTCGCCAGTATTGACCTTGCCATTGCTCAATATTTTGCTGATTTACCGCAATATGCGTTCACAGAAGGCTGTATAGCCATTGCTTGCCCAGTGTTAGGCGACCAAGTGGAAATGACTAACCACAGTTGGGCGTTTTCACAAAATGCGTTGCGTTCACAATTAAAGCTGGACGCCTTGTATGTGATTAATGACTTCACTGCAGTTGCGCATTCATTACCGGTTTTAAGTGATGAACAAGTTGTTCAAATAGGCGAGGGAACCGCTAAAGCTAATGGAAACATTGCGGTATTTGGCCCTGGTACTGGCCTTGGTGTTGAACATATCACCATGACATCTTCTGGTTGGCAAACCCTTGATGGCGAAGGCGGTCACGTTGACTTTGCCCCTGTAGATGAAACCGATGTGATTGTGTGGCGCCATCTTCAGGCTACTTTTGGACGCGCATCAGCTGAAGAAGTGATGTCAGGGCGTGGTATACACAATATTTATACTGCGCTGGCAAACAACGCCGGTGAGCCGGTTACATTTGCTGATCCTGCTCAGATTACTGAAGCGGCTATCGCGGGAACCTGCAAAATTGCCGAAGCTACACTGACGCAGTTTTGTCGCATAATGGGTAGCTTTGCCGGAAACTTGGCCCTGAATATGGCCACGACCGGCGGCATTTTTATTGGCGGTGGTATCGCTAATCGTTTTCCTGAGTTTATAAAAAATAGTGACTTCAGAGCCCGTTTCGAAGCTAAAGGCCAAATGAAGCACTACGTAAAAGACATTCCCACCTATTTGATAGCAGAACCTGACCATGGCCTTCTTGGGGCAGCTGCTTATCTAAATCAAAATACAGCGAGCTAAATTATGACAACGAAATGGAAATACTCACCAGAGGAAATTTTTGCAGCCGGTCCAGTGGTCCCTGTATTGGTGATCAATGATGTGGAAAAAGCAGTTCCTCTGGCCAAAGCGCTCATGGAAGGTGGAATTAAAGTATTAGAAGTGACGCTGCGTACCCCTGCGGCTATTGACGTAATTAAACGCATTGCCGAGGAAGTGCCTGATTCACTTATTGGCGCAGGAACGGTAACAAACGCACAACAACTTAAGGCGGTTGTGGAAGCGGGCGCAAAATTTGCCATCAGCCCTGGTATGACCGCAGATTTGCTTAAAGCCGGTATGGACGCAGAAATTCCACTTATTCCTGGTATCTCGTCTACCTCCGACCTAATGAAAGGGAAAGATGCAGGTTACACCCATATGAAATTCTTCCCAGCGGAAGCTTCAGGTGGTGTTAAAGCAATTAAGTCAATTAGTGGCCCATTCCCTGATGTAACATTCTGCCCAACGGGTGGCATTGGCCCTAACAATTACAATGACTATCTTGCACTAAACAACGTGAAGTGTGTGGGTGGTTCTTGGTTAGCACCAGATGATGCCATTGAAGCGGGTGATTGGGCACGTATTACGCAATTGGCTAAAGAAGCGGTTGCTGGTGCAAATCAATAAGCACGCTTTAGTCATTAGCTTAAAGAGAAAAAACCTGCTTTATGCAGGTTTTTTTATGTTCATAATTAGTATGTGTTGTTTAACAAAAAAACACATACTGTGCGGCTCAAATGTACGTAAAGCGGTCGTTGAGGCATTGAGGTTCTAATGGCAGCTATGAGCGAATAGCAGACGTTAGAGGAGCCTCCGTTGTAGACTAGCTATCTGATC
>JAAELM010000443.1 GCA_024226635.1 Oceanicoccus sp.
AATGACAGAAGTATACGAAATGACAGAAGTATACGGAATGACAGAAGTCAGAAGTTTGTTAACCAACAACCTCCAGCTTAGCCTTAATAAACTGACTGTGCGGCAAATAAATCAAATCCGCGATCTTCCTGATCAAATGATCCTCATACTTACTAATTTCACCATCAGCAATGGCCACCTGCCATAACATCTTTACCAACTCAAAGCGTTGCTCCGCTGAGTATTCATCCTTAATCAGGTTGGTAAATTGATACAGTGATGTGGCATCGTGGTTTTCTTGTTCTGCTAAATCAATCAGTGTTGCCAGTTGTGCATCATCAAGATCAAAACCTTTCTTTAATGCAGCTTCAATGGCGGCCTGCTCTTCCGGTTCGCGCTGATAATCAGCGCGACTTAACTCAATCAACAAAGCGGCGGCTGCCAGTTGAATTTTACATTGCTCATTTTCATTATTCTCCAGCGATAGCTCGGCAGAGAAAAACGCTTTGATCGATACTAACAATGCAGGCTCCTAGGACTTAAGTAATGTTTCTAATTTAATTTGGTCAATAGTGAAATTGCGAATACCTTCCGCCAACTTTTCAGTGGCCATGGCATCTTCATTCATTGCCCAGCGGAAAGCCTGTTCAGTATTTCCCGGTTTGGCAATGGCTTCACCGGTATTATCCGGGCTGAGTTTTTTCTCTAAGCTGCCATTATCATTAGCCAGTTCTTCTAACAGCCCCGGGCTAATCGTTAGACGGTCACAGCCTGCCAGCTGTTCTATCTCACCCATATTTCTAAAGCTTGCACCCATCACCACAGTAGAATAGTTATGCTGCTTATAAAAATTATAAATTCGGCTGACCGATAGCACACCGGGATCTTCTTCGGCAGCATACTCAGCTTTATCGGTATTAGCTTTATACCAATCCAAAATACGCCCAACAAAAGGCGAGATCAGAAACACACCGGCTTCCGCACAGGCCGCCGCCTGGGCAAAGCCAAACAATAATGTCAGGTTACAATTAATCCCTTCTTTCTCCAAAACTTCAGCAGCTTTAATACCTTCCCATGTAGAAGCAATCTTGATTAAAACACGGTTGGCTTCAATCCCTGCTTCCGCATAAAGGCCAATCAGTTTGCGCGCTTTTTCAATCGTTGCTGGCGTATCAAACGATAATCTTGAATCCACCTCGGTAGAAATTTTACCGGGAATGATTTTTAAAATTTCACAACCAATCGCCACCGCCAGTTTGTCACTACAATTAGCCAACTGATCCGCTTCACTGCCACCTTGCTGCTGCGCCCAGGCTTTGGCTTCTATCACCAAATTGGCATACTGCGGCAACTGTGCCGCTTTTAATAACAGGGAAGGGTTAGTGGTGGCATCCATGGGCGTGAAGCGCTCAATCGCTTCAATATCACCGGTATCGGCGACTACATCGGTCATGCTTTTTAATTGGTCTAACTTATTACTCATGTAAACCTACTCCGTAGGGTGGATTATAATCCACCAATCAATACTCAATAAAATAATAACTCTATTAGATAAACACTATATCTAAATGGCACTTAGTTAATCTACACACCGCAGCACGGTACCGTCATTCCCGCGAAGG
>JAAELM010000444.1 GCA_024226635.1 Oceanicoccus sp.
AAGACAATGCCTTGCCTGAATCAATTTTGATGTCAGTATCTGAGACTTATACCGGTATTGCTGAGAAGATTACTGGTGAGAAAATTGTTTTGTCAGACAACCCTAAAGAAGAAATTATCGCGACTCTTCGTGATGACTATGGTTTGATTGCTTAACTCTTTGTCATACCGCGCTCATCTCTTTGTCATCCCCGCGAAGGCGGGGATCCAGCCTGCATGTTTATGCTGTTATTTCCGCTAAAGCGGAAATCTACAGTACTGGATTCCCGCTTTCGCGGGAATGACGTTTTTTTTGGGGGGGCTGTTTAGTTAATAGCCAGCCAATCTATCGCTTCATCCTGTTTGGCCAGGATTAGCGAGTCATGTGCATACCATGGCGTGACCGCAGCTCTGGCCAATTCCTCCGTATTATTCTTCTCGCTAATATGCGAAATCACCAAGTGCTGTAAACGCTCTCTTTCAATTTGCTCTAAAAGATTAGCCGCCTGATAGTTACTTAAGTGTCCCCAGTGTCCAGCAACACGATGCTTAAGTGAGGGCGGATAAGGTCCCATAGCTAACATCTGCGGGCAGTGATTACATTCCAGCATCAGGGCATCACAGTGTTGGTATTGCTCGGTAACATGGGGAGTAATACTGCCAAGGTCGGTGAGTAGCCCCATGGTTTTATCATGATGGCGAAAAACAAACTGGCAGGGTTCCCTGGCATCATGAGGCACAGCTACGGGCGTGATATCAATATCCTCCACCGTAAAGGCGCGATGGATATTCACTTGATGCATCTTAGTCACTTTCTTTAAGCCATCGTATTGGCCGGTGCCGTGGGTCAGGTAAACCGGTAGATCGTATTTACGGGCAAAAGGGCCAACGCCTTTAATATGGTCGCTGTGTTCGTGTGTGACTAGGATGGCGGTAATATCTTCCGGAGAGTGGCCAAGAATCGCCAGTCGGCGCTCAGTTTCTTTAATGGTAAAACCATTATCCACTAGCAATAAGGCATTATTGGAGCGAATCAGGGTAGCATTGCCGCGGCTGCCGCTACCCAGGGAAGCAAAAGAAAAGCTCATTCAGCTTAACTGATATTGCGTTTGATCAGTTTTAGCAATCGCTCAGTATCGCTTTTACTCATCTCTGTATTATCGGGGCGTTCAATAGTAATAGCGACGGTGCCGCTATTGTCTTTTAAGCGAATCAGGTAGGGGATACCTTCGGAACGTTCATCTTCGTCATTGGAGGTTGCCCAGTTATACATCCAGGAGAACATGCCGTCTTCTTCCTCTTTGGCAATCTCTACATAACTAACATAGTAAACCTGCGCGGTGCGGTTCAAATCATCAATCTGGTAACCGGATTTTTGCAGCGCTTTGCCCACCGAAGCCCAGGCCCGTGAAAAGGGCAGGGTCAGGTTGATATACACTGTCCCATTGGCATCTTCTTCCAGGGTGATTTTGCCGGAAGAGTCAATCGCCTGTTGTGCCAGCATGGAAACCGCGGCAGCGGCAGAGCTATCCGCCAGATATTGGGCTAGCCCCTGGGTCATAATATCTTCGCGCTCAGCATTATTAGATTGTTGCGGCCAGTTTTCATCACCAGAGCGAATATCGGCTTGCAGTACATAAACTTCACTGGTGCCACGTTGTACACCCTGGTCAATCCGCAGGCGGTAACGTTCCCGTAAAGCCTCTTCACCGGTAGGTTGCAGCCATGCAGTTTCGATAATACCGCTAACCGCATCGGCACGTTGCACGGCTAATTGGTTTAAGCTTAAAAAACCACGTAAGCGCGGCCATACTTCACCGGGTGCGCCATCGACTAAAATCCAGCGGTCATCCCCCAGTGTATTAATACGCACACTGTCGCGGTTAATATCTTCAGATAAAGGCTCAGGCGTTGGAACTACAAACTCTTCACCCAGTGTGGTGCGATCACTGATCGGCGGAATAGCATAGCTATCATCAATAGATTCGCTATCAATACCCTCCGGTAATTCCAGTGGTGGCTCAACGGTGGCCTGGCGGTAGTCATTGCTGCGGTCACGGAAGGTGCCGTCATCGCCAAATAACCAACCACATGCTGACAGTTGGGTAAGCAGGCAGGCGGCGGCAGACAGTTTTAACACGGGGTTAAGCAGCATGGGGTTTAATAGAGAGTGGAGCTTCATTCAATAATTCCTGACTGTTGCATAGCCTGAGTTAAGGTTGGCTGGCTGGATTCTGAAAAAACCGTTAACGGCAAGCGGATACCGTCAGTAATCATCCCCATTTTATGCAGTGCCCATTTAACCGGAATAGGGTTGGACTCTAAAAACAGGTTTTCGTGCAGAGGCATCAATTGATTATTGAGCTGTTTGGCGGAATCAGCGTCTCCAGCCAGGGCTGCTTCGCACATCTGTGCCATGAGTTTGGGTGCAACATTGGCGGTTACAGAAATATTGCCTTTGCCGCCGGCCAGTATCAGGTCTATGGCTGTAGGGTCATCACCGGAGTATATGGCAATGCGGTCACAGGTCATGGCAATCAGTTCTTTGCCGCGCTCCACATCACCGGTGGCATCTTTAATGCCGATAATATTGTCGATATTGGCCAGGCGATCAACGGTACTATTGGCCATATCGCAGGCGGTACGGCCCGGTACATTATATAGGATTTGGGGAATAGCCACGCTCTGTGCGATCAGCTTATGGAACTGGTACAGACCTTCTTGTGTGGGCTTGTTGTAATAGGGGGTAACCAGCAGGCAGGCATCAACACCGGCAACACGGGCGGCCTCGGTCAGCTCAATCGCTTCGTTGGCACTGTTGGCACCGGTACCGGCAATCACCGGAATAGTGCCATTCACCTGGTCAACCACGTGCTTAATTACCATGCAATGCTCGCTAACGCTCAGGGTTGCCGATTCGCCGGTAGTGCCGACCGCAACAATGGCATGGGTGCCTTCTTGTAGATGAAAGTCCACCAGTGTTTTTAGCCCTGGCCAGTCGATATCGCCACTGGGGGTCATGGGGGTTACCAGAGCAACCATACTGCCCGTAATCATCTATATCTCCATCAACTAAGGTGAGGCGTTATGGTACTGGTGGCCATGGGCAAGCTCAAGCAAGAAAGGCAGTTTTTAGCGTTATATTTAGCGAATTATCGCTTGTTTACCGATGTTGATGAATTACACTGTTTTTTTGTGGTCTGATGCTCTGTCAGAATCCCATGTTTATGATGATTGATGGCGGAATCTTCTATGTTAAATACAGCAAAATTTTATCGGCTAGCCATAATGTTTATGGCCATTGTGTTGATGATGGGTTCTCTCCAGGCTACGGCCCAGCAATGGCGAACGGAGGCGGTGTCTCCCATCACCCAACAAAATATGGAGGCCCAGCGGCAGAGTATTGATGACCTGGTGCGGCGTCATTTTGGCCGCCAGCTTAATGGCCAGAAAGATAATGATATTGCCCTGATGCAGCGTCTGCTGGATGACGGTATTGTCACCTCAAAGGATGTCCGGCAGTTACAGGCCATGGGCTTAGTACTAGGCCAGATCCTGAAATCTCAAAAAGGCCTGAGCTGGATTATCTACATCGATAAATATGGTCGTTCCAGGGCGTTACAGGTCCGGGGTTTTGAACGGGAATTTATTTTCCCGGTGACACAAATCTCCAGAAAGGCTGAGGTCGGTATACGGGTGAATGTGGCGGAGGTTTATCAAGAGCTGGAGCAAGCCATTATCGATATCCGCAACAAACCTCCGTTTTAACACACCTGTCATTCCCGCGAAGGCGGGAATCCAGTGCTGTAGATTTCCGCTTAAGCGGAAAAAACAGCATGAGCAGGCAGGCTGGATTCCCGCCTTTGCGGGAATGACGGTAGGGGGCGGGCGGGATGAGGTTTTTTTAGCTGCGTAAAAACGGGTCCACCTCTTCTATACCCTGGGGGTCCTGATGGATCAAAACCTCGGTATTCGGGAACTCCTGCTGAATAAGTTGTTCGATTTCATCAGCAATAGCGTGGGCCTGATTCAGGTTCATTTCCCCATCCATCTCCAAATGAAATTGAATAAAAGCCGAAAGGCCAGCACGGCGAGTCCGCAGGTCGTGAATATCATTGACTCTGGCATGTTGTTTGGCGAGAGTGCGGATATGCTCCCTTTCTTCCTCAGAAAATTCGGTATCCATTAGTTGCTCAATGGCGTTTTTGCCAATACTCCAGGCTCCACGAATTAAAACGCAGGCCAGCACAATAGCAATAACAGGGTCGATCAAGGGTGAGTTTAATAGTCCGGACAATACCAGCGCTAAGATTACCCCAAGGTTAATCGCAATATCCCCAAAGCCGTGCAGGGCATCACCGGCAACTATCACCGAGCCGGTGCGTTTAACCACATAGCGCTGAATCAGTACCAGCACAGCCACCATAGCGGAGGACACCAGCATAATACTGATGCCCAATTCAGTATTAACGGGAAACTCAGGGTTAATCAGGCGGCGTACTGACTCGGCCATCAGAAATACCGCCGAACCACCAATAATCATCGCCTGAAACATACCGCCAATCGGTTCGGCTTTGCCGTGACCAAAGCGGTGCTCGGCATCAGCCGGCTGCATCGCGCTGCGAATAAAATACATATTGATAAAGGCGGCTGCAGCATCGAGTACTGAATCCAGTAATGAGCCGAGCATAGCGACAGAGCCGGTTTTGGCCCAGGCGATGGCTTTGATCACCACCAAAATAAGTGCCACTACCACGGATGCATTGGTGGCCAGTTTTAGCAGCTGTTCTTTTTTGTTTTTATCGATGCTCTTGATAAGAGCTTTGTCGGGAGAGCTGATCATTGATGTATTCCGTTATTCCTGCCCCCGACCCAATCACTCGAGGGCAGGCTGCGGGAATCTAAAGTATTGGGTTCCCACCTGCGCGGGAATGACATTTTACGCCGTTAACTTTAATTTATCGAACACCGCTTCTAAAGCTCTTTCCATAAATGATTTTTTAGTGGGTTCGGCAATACGAATATTACCGGCACACATCCCTTTGGCCAAATCATATTGCGTTTCCACCGCCTGCTTAACACCGCTATGGTCAACAAACATATAGTGGCTGGAAACACGGCTAAACCAGGCTAACTTTAATTGCTGGCTGGTTTTTTCGCGGTCGAATTCAAACCAGGTACCGAAGGCAATGTCTTTTAACTTCTCAACCACGGTTTGTTCTTCAGGGCTCAACACAGGCGGTGCTGTTTTGAGTGCCTTTTTAGTTTCGGCTTTTCCGGTTTTTTCCTTTGGTGTTTGCGGGGCAGCTGTTGCGCCAGCTGCTTCGGCAGGGGCTGGTTTATTAACCGCATCTATCACCGAGTGATGATAGGCTAGTTCCTGGGCTTCTTTGAGTGAGTTTAATAATCCCTTTGAAGCTTCTGGGTCATAACCAATAGTAGTTAAACCTTCAGTAACCGAGACTTCCAAATCACTTTGGTGACGTTTGAAATCGTCTTTATTATCAGCAACGGCGGAGGGTTTTACACTCCAGATAACCCCGTCAACCACTTTAAGCGCAGACTCCCAGGTCAGACTATCCTGCCCGTGGCGCAGTAAATTAAAGGCTAAAAAGTCCGTCCAGGGTTGCCTTAATAAATCCACAGCGCCCTCGAGTATTTCATCGTCATCCAGTCGCGTTTCAATTTCATTCGCTGCCTGCTGTCGCGATAGTTCAAGTTTTTCCAAGCCCTGTTGAGATTCTGTGTTGCGCTTTTCAACCATGCGCGAACGCTTTTCAATATTCTCTTTAAAACGGGAGAAGTCTTCCAGCAAACGATCAAAAATCGTCGGGTCATCCACAAAGCTTGTTAGAATATTTTCTACAACGGTTTTTATTTTGGGTAATACATTGCGCTCATTGTCTTTTTTCACCCATTTGCCACCCACCTCGGCCATAGTGTTAAGTAGAACCCTGGCACTATGTTGATAGTTGTCCAAAAAGGTTTTATCCATCAGGGCCAGCTTCAAATACGGCGTGTGTAAATGACTAAGCATTAATTTTACCGCGTCATGTAAATTGGTGTCGTCCAGCATATAACGGAAGATCATTCCCACTAAATCAACCGTGTCGGCATCGCCCTGGGTCATTTTATGCCGAGAATTTTTATCACCTTGTTTGGATAGCTGGTCAATGAAATTCTCTTCGACTTTTTCAGCCTTCAGGGGGCGGTTTAAAGCCGCTGCTGATAAAAAGGCTTTGGATTGCTGGATGGCACTCAATGCCAGTGCGTAATCCATGGACGAGAACGAATCTTCACCGTCACGACCGTTGGTCTGCACTTTGCCAAAGCTAACACCCCCGGCCGTTTGACTGCGGTTGCCCACAGCGGATTGCAGGGCGCGAATAGAATTGTATAAATCTTGCTGATGGGTAATGCTGCCCTGGGATTCTACCAGCCCTTCAGTATCGTCTGGTCTCTGCTCGCTATCGCCTTCTTCAGCACTGGCTACTGGTGCTGAGGGTTCGGCCTGCTGACTTTTTATCACACTAAACCGCAGGTTGGGCAAAATGCCTTTTTCTACCAAGATCCCATTTAAGGCATCCAGCTCTTTTGCAAAGCTGATAACAAAAATTTTGCCCAACTGCTTATAAAAAATAATTCGGATTTTGTTATCCAACAACAGTTCGCCAACACCCACCTGCAAAGCTTCACAAATACGGTGAGGGCCAAAAGGGTTGGATTCATCGGTAACACTTTTACCACCGCGGGTAGCGGCCATCCGTTTATTTAACTTCCAGAGAGTTTCTGAATTACGGCTATTGGCTTTAGAGACGATAATCGAGATAGCGAGTTCATCTTCCAGCTCGTCCCGCTGCACCAGTGATAGCTTGCCAATATCAATTTCTTCCTCAACGGTTTGTTCTTCTTCGTGGCCGCTAATAAAGGCTTGGAAGCTTTTCCCCAGCTCATGCCGGAAAGCCGTATGCATGGCACCGCTGCGCTCTTTTAGCTGCTGCATTGCTTCAAAGTAACGCTGTTGCTCTTTGTTATTGGTGCACCTTTCGGCCTGCTCAAACAGGACATCGTTGATAGTTTTCTCTGCCGCTAAGAGCAAATCACCATAGAATTTATGGGCGTGGTCTCGGCAGTTGCTCAGTAATTCCATTCAGGGTTCCATTCAGGGTTCCATTCAGGGTTCCATTCAGGGTTCCGTTAGAGTTTTCCAGAGCAGGTTCTCAGGGTTTATTAAAGTCCCCTTTAGTTAGTACAAATGTAGTCTAGTTTCATGATTTTAGGATGGAAAGTCCACATTCACCGGCATTTACAGGGAAAACTCCGGACTAGCCCTAAATGGACGGGATTTTGAGGTGTAAAGCTGGTAGTGTTCGCCCCCAGTTATTTTTAGTTTGTTATCGATTATGGAGCCTGACCATGACCAGCAGTTTTCACCCTACAGAACGCACCCTAATGGGCCCCGGCCCTTCCGATGTTAGTCCTCGGGTACTCGAAGCTCTGGGCCGCCCAACCATTGGTCACCTGGACCCTGAGTTTGTGGGCCTGATGGATGAAATTAAAAGCCTGTTGCACTATGCGTTCCAAACCTCTAACGAATTAACCCTGCCGGTTTCCGCACCCGGCTCTGCCGGTATGGAAGCCTGCTTTGTTAACCTGGTTTCCCCTGGCGATACCGTGATTGTTTGCCAAAACGGTGTCTTTGGCGGCCGGATGAAAGAAAATGTAGAACGCTGCGGCGGCACCGCCGTTATGGTTGAAGACGAGTGGGGCAAGCCCATTGATATCGACAAAGTTAAAACCGCCTTTGCAGAAAACCCCACAACAAAAGTGTTAGCCTTTGTTCACGCCGAAACTTCAACCGGTGTACAAAGCGATGCCAAAGCCCTGTGCCAGCTGGCCACCGACAATAACGCGTTAAGTATTGTGGATACTGTTACTTCCGTTGGCGGTATCAATGTTGATATCGACGGATGGGGTGCCGATGCCGTGTATTCCGGTACGCAAAAATGTTTATCCTGCGTACCTGGTATTTCACCAGTAAGCTTTGGCCCCCGCGCGGTAGAAGCTATTCAAAACCGTCAGCATAAAGTACAGAGCTGGTTTTTAGATATGCAGCTGGTTATGGGTTATTGGGGCGGCAATACCAAGCGCGCCTACCACCATACCGCCCCCGTTAACGCAATGTATGCCCTGCATGAATCACTATTAACGCTAAAAGAAGAAGGCCTGGAAAATTCCTGGCAGCGTCACCAAACTCATCACAATGCACTGGTTGCCGGTTTGGAAGCCATGGGTTTGTCCATGGTGGTGGATAAAGAACACCGCTTGCCACAGCTTAACCTGGTTAACCTGCCTGAAGGTGCCGATGATGCAGCTGTACGTGCCGCTTTATTATCAGAATACAGCTTGGAAATCGGCGCAGGTTTAGGTGCATTGGCGGGTAAGGCCTGGCGTATTGGTTTAATGGGACATGCTTGCAACAAGAAAAATGTGGTGCTGTGTTTGTCGGCTTTAGACAATGTACTGTCAGCCCAAGGAGCAAAAATTAATAGCGGTGTTGCGGTTGATGCGGCGTTGGCTACCTATCAATAATCCCCTCCGTCATAACAATCCCCCCGTCATTCCCGCGCAGGCGGGAATCCAGTGCTGTAGATTTCCGCTTTAGCGGAAATAACAGCATAAGCATGCAGTCTGGATCCCCGCCTTCGCGGGAATGACGGTGTAGTTTGTTTCAAATCAAGGCGAAATTTCCTGCTGCTCTTATAGTGAAGTAAAACCACTACAAGAGTGAGCGCTATGGATCGTCTCGATGAAGCAACCATAGAACAATTTCACGATAGTCTTGATCGTTGCGGTTCCACTTCGCAATTTCTAGGGCGCTTTTATCAAATATTTTCAGCTTCATCCCCAGAGGTGGCGGCCCGTTTTTCCGATACTAATTTTAAAACCCAAACCAGGGCTCTTAAAACCTCTTTTTATATGGCGATGCTAGCCTCCGATAAAAACACCGAGGCCTCGGATTATTTAGAGCGCATAGCCATTCGTCATAACCATAAACAGTTGGATATAAAACCAGAGTTTTATATCCTGTGGTTGGACAGCATGATTAAAGCGGTCAGTGAATTTGACCCACAATTTAATAATGAAGTTGAGCAGGCTTGGCGTCGGTTTATGCAACCAGCCATTGAGTTTATGATGTCTCGATATGAGTCATAGTAAAGCAAGGGAATGATAATGAGCGAGCTAAAAGAGCATGGCCTATTTTGAAAATCGCGAGGAGGGGTTAAACTGGTTGAATAACTAATTAACCAGGCAAAGGAAATATCACCATGTTTTATATTATTGAGCAGGGTGCCCGCATCAAAACACCTACAGCGCAATTATTAAAAGCGCGGGGTGTGCCGCAAGTCTCCGCCAGTACTGGCGTTAAAGCCGTCAGCGAAGATAACCGCGACCCGCTAAAAACTGTTACCGCCAAAACCGCGCAGGAGAACCCTTACCAGCAGCAGTCCCTGGAACCGGAGCGTGAACTTTCCCCAGTTATTTATGCCCATCAAATAATGACCTCGCCGGTGGTTGCTGCATCCATCAACCAAACCATCGAATCCGTTTGGGCATTATTTTCCAAACACCATTTTCACCATCTACCATTGATCGACGACAAACAACAATTACTGGGCATTGTTTCCGATCGGGACCTATTACGTTTTGCCGCCAACCAGCAACGCAATGTAGGCTCACACCGGATTGAAGAAGTGATGACCAGAAAAGTTATTAGCGCAGCTTCAACTACAGAAGTACGTTTAATCGCGGAGGTGATGTGTCGCCATGCCATCGGTGCCGTGCCGATTACAGGGGACGGGGATAGTGATGACAGCCGTGTTTTAGGTGTGGTATCCCGTTCGGATATTTTACGTACATTGGTTAATCGGGCACCTTTAGAGCTATGGGCTTAGGATGACAAGCAACTTCCCACTGTTTTATTAAGGATAATACACGCCGTAAGAAGTAGGCTGATAGGGCACCACCTCATAATGCGTTTCCAAAAACGTTACCAAATCGATTAACTGACTAACCGTCAGCGAATCATTATAGTTCCGCATTTTAGACACTCCATTATCCTGAACCTGCTTGGGAATATAGCCCTTTGCGATTCTATGGGATGGATTAATAACCGAGGTCACCAGCTCGCCATAAGTTTTATAGCGGGTGACTTTACCACCTATAGTTACCGGCTTTTCCAGCTCAATAGGAACATCACTTTCGATCCCTTCAATCGCGTGGCAAGACAAACAGCCGGTAGTCATAAAAACGGTTTTACCACGTTCGGCATCACCTTGTGGCAGGCTAAAACCTTTGGGGGAATTGGGGCCTTTGTTGCAGGCGCTTAGTAACATCAGGCTGGTTAAAAGTATGGCTAAATAACGTATTAACATAACGTGCCTCGCATAGTTATTAACATAATTCAAAGGGGTTGCAGGGTTATCGGTTTAACTACGTTGCTTTGGGGGTCCTTTACTATGGTAGAACAGTGGTGGCAGCTTGCATTGATTATGGTCAAAGGAGATGTATTTAATCGATAAGCTTTAAACAGTTCTGCAACAAATGGTAACCGCTTTGAACATCTCTCGGGCAACCTTAAAGGCTGGTGCTCAAAAAGGGTGACCAAACAATGGCGCTTGATATTTCAATGGGATGAGGGTGTTGCAACCAATGTCTACCTTGACCCTCATAAATATGAATAGATATAACGGAAAGGCAGATGGAAAGACAAATGGAAAGACAAATGGAAAGGCAAATGATGATTCCAAAGCGAAAACCAGTAACACCAGGTTATATCTTCAAAACCGAGTTTCTGGAGGAGTTGGGCCTGTCGCAACAGGCCGCGGCCGAACTGATGGGTGTTTCACGCAAAACGGTTAATGAACTGGTCATGTCCCCGGTTTTTAACCAGCGCCAACTTGAACCCATGAATGTGTGCGCTGTAAATAGGCCATCGCGTTCTAGCTGTGAGCTAAAGTCGTCATTAAAACAGGCGATGATTTGCATCAAGGCCGGGCAGGTTTGTATAGTAGTTACCCCCAACTTCCTGTAAGCTTCACGCCCCGCGCAAGGTGGCTCACTTTATAGCCCCAAATTATAGCCCCAAAGCGCTATCTCCCCGTTATTCAAGAGCATATGCTATGAGTTTTGACTCACTGGGCTTATCTGCCCCCATCCTAAAAGCCATTGAAGCACAGGGTTATACAGAACCTTCACCGATACAGGCGCAGGCTATTCCTGCGGTGGTAGCGGGTAGCGATGTCATGGCGGCGGCGCAGACGGGTACCGGTAAAACAGCCGGTTTTACCTTGCCTATTTTGCAGCGTTTAAGTGGTGGTCGTAGTGCCGGTTCCAACCAGGCTCGGGCGTTAGTGTTAACCCCAACCCGTGAGTTGGCGGCGCAGGTTGGTGATAGTGTGGCTACTTATGGTGCTCATTTACCGCTGCGTTCTGCAGTGGTGTTTGGTGGGGTAAAAATCAACCCGCAAATGATGAAGCTGCGCAAAGGGGTGGATATCTTAGTAGCAACGCCCGGGCGTCTATTGGATTTATATAACCAAAAAGCCGTTCGTTTTGATCATTTGGAAGTGCTGGTATTAGATGAAGCTGACCGTATGCTGGATATGGGCTTTATTCGCGATATCAAAAAGATTCTCGCCTTATTACCCAAACAGCGCCAAAACTTATTATTCTCGGCTACCTTCTCCAAAGAGATTCGTGAGCTGGCCAAAGGCTTGGTGAATAACCCCGTAGAAGTTTCAGTTAGCCCGGCTAACAGTACCGTTCAGTCGGTAGAGCACTGGATTTATTCCGTTGATAAAAATAAAAAATCCCCCCTGTTAATTCAATTGATCAAAGAAAAACAATGGCCACAGGTACTGGTGTTTTCCAGAACCAAGCACGGTGCTAATAAACTGGCTAAGCAATTGGATGCAGCCGGCCTTAGCGCTGCGGCCATCCATGGTAATAAAAGTCAGGGTGCTCGCACTCGCGCTTTGGCGGAATTTAAAAGTGGTGAGGTGCAAGTCTTAGTGGCTACGGATATAGCGGCCCGAGGTCTGGATATTGATCAGCTGCCTAATGTTGTCAATTTTGATTTACCCAATGTGCCCGAGGATTATGTCCATAGAATTGGCCGTACCGGCAGGGCAGGGGCTACAGGGCAGGCGGTATCACTGGTATGTGCTGATGAGTTTAAGCAGTTGTCTGATATAGAACGGTTGATTGGTGAGTTACTACCACGGAAGTTCGCCGAGGGCTTTGATCCAGTGCATGCCCTGCCAGAGTCACGGCTCAACACTAAACCCCGCAAGCCCAAGAAGCCGAAAAAACCCAAAGCCGGCCACCGCGATGGCCAGCGCTCCGGCGAAAATGCCCAGGGGCATAAAAAAGACCAGCGCAAAGCCTCCGGCCAGAAAAACAAGCCCGCTGCTGGCAGTGCCAAACCCGCTAATAAGCGCAGGAGACGCAAGCCGGTTAATACTAACCGCTAGCTGTAATCTGCTGTTTATAAGGGCTTTTCCCCTGATTTAGGGTTTTCCTGATGTAGGTCAACGTGTTCTGTCGCCAAATCTTTAGTATGGCGCTAGAAGAACCGTCTGGTCAGGACAGATATTATGGATTTACCCCCGGCTTCCATTGCCAAAGATAAGCACAGGGTTGCTACTCGCCCATCACTGCCGATGTGGGATCAGCAGCTGATTGCCAAATATGATGTACCGGGCCCCCGTTACACCTCATATCCAACCGCGGTGCAATTTGCAGGCGACTACGACCTCGAGGTCTACCGGCAGGAAGCGCGGGATAACTTGCAGCAGACCATTGCGCCATTATCCCTCTATGTTCATATCCCGTTTTGCCAGAATATTTGCTACTACTGTGCCTGTAATAAAGTGGTGACCTCAGACCCCAGTGCCGCCAGAACCTACCTCGATTACCTGACCCAGGAAATTGAATTGCAATCACCCATGGTCGATAAGCATCGTACCGTTATGCAGTTGCATTTGGGTGGCGGTACCCCCACGTTTTTTGATGGTGCTGAGCTCACTGAATTAATGCATGTATTAGCCAGCCACTACAAATTAACTGACTCCGAGCGCCGTGAATACAGCATAGAAATAGACCCTCGCACTGTGACCAAAGACAGTTTGGCGCTATTAAAGGGTTTGGGTTTTAATCGCCTTAGTCTGGGTGTGCAGGACTTTGACGAGCAGGTGCAGCAAGCCATCAATCGCCGGCAGCGCTACGGTATGATTAAAATACTGACTGAAACTGCAAGGCTATACCAGTTTAAATCCATCAGCTATGACCTGATTTATGGCCTGCCCATGCAGACCCTGGAGACCTTAAGTGTAACGCTGGATAAAACCATTGCACTGTCCCCGGACAGGATTGCCTTTTACAGCTATGCGCATCTGCCCAAGCGTTTTAAAAGCCAGCGGGCGATTGATCGTTTGGACTTACCGTCAGCCGTTGAAAAGCTGGAGATGCTATCGCTGATTACAGAAAAGCTTTTAGCGGCCGGATATGTGCATATTGGTATGGACCATTTTGTAAAGCCGAAAGACGATTTGGCCCTTGCCCGCCACGAAGGGAAATTACAGCGCAACTTTCAAGGCTACTCTACTTGTATGGCACCAGACCTGGTAGGGCTTGGGGTATCATCTATTAGTGCTATGCAAAGTAGTTATGCCCAAAACGAGCGAGCATTGGATGATTATTACCAGCGTCTTGACGCCGGTATTTTACCTATCGCCAAAGGCTTTAAACTTAGTGAAGATGACCAAATCCGGCGGGCGGTTATTAACCGGATTATTTGTGATTTACAGTTGGATACCCAGACGGTAGAAAAACAGTTTGGGATTATTTTTTCCGAGTATTTTAGTCAGGAATTATTGGCATTAAAACCGTTGCAAAGCGATGGTCTTCTCTGTTGGCATGGTGATAAACTGACGGTTAGTGAGCTGGGTCAATTGATGCTGAGAAATATCTGCATGGTATTTGATAAATACCTGCGACGAGCCAATGACAATAGCAGTGGCCGCGAACAAAGTGAATCCATTAGGTTTTCCAACACCTTATAACCGTTTGCTTTAGCCGAGGCAGTACAAAAAAATCAGGAGACACATGCCAATGGTTATCTCAAGTAGTCAAAGCAGTTCGGCAGAACAGCAAAGCTGCCCGCATAATAATGCGATATCCTGTGGTAATTGCCGTCTGGGTTCTATTTGCTTGCCACTGGCCCTTGAGGGTGAAGATATTGTTAAGCTGGACGAAATTGTACAGCGCGGCCGCCCCATTCAAAAAGGTGAGCACCTGTATCGGGAGAGTGATAACTTTAGTTCAGTTTACGCAGTGCGTTCCGGTGTTATCAAGGCTTATCGCATAACCAATGATGGTCAGGAACAGGTGACAGGTTTTTATTTTCCCGGTGAAATTATTGGTATAGATGGTATTAGCAAAGACCAGTATGCCTGCTCAGCCAAGGCGCTTGAAACCTCAGCTGTTTGTGAAATCCCCTTTAATCGTTTGGAAGAGTTAAGTAGACAGGTGCCCAGTATGCAGCGGCATTTTTTCCAGTTGATGAGTCAGGAAATTACCATGGACCAGCAGTTGATTACCATGCTGAGTAAAAACAGTGCAGAGGAGCGTGTAGCTGCCTTACTGATAAGTATTTCTGCCCGCAACGCCAGGCGCAAATTATCCAAGACCAGCTTTCGTCTGCCCATGTCGCGCACCGATATTGGCAACTTCCTGGGTTTAACGGTAGAGACCGTTAGCCGAGTGATCAGTCGTTTTAATAAGCAGGGTTTAATTGCTGTTGAAAGTAAGGAAGTGACTTTGCTAGATCTTGAGGGGTTGAAAGATATCGCCAATATAAAAATAGATTTTTAATTTCTTCATATAAAACAATCTTTCCTTTTCACTTTCAAAGCTAATTCCATTGTTATTCCCACAAGAGACCGTCATTTCCGCCTTCGCGGGAATGACGAGAAAATGTTCACCGCAATAGCGTCTCTAATAACTCAGTGATGAGCGGTATTCATTAAAAGAATCCAATTCATGTATTCAATGAACTACGAAACGATTAGACTTGATCTAAGTCACAGTTGTAGCTCTGGCTGGCATTAAAATCACTTTTTCTCACATGTCTATATCAAAATGGGTTTCACTATGAATCACCCCTTGAATCACCCCTTGGAACACCCTGTTTACAATTATAAAGTCGTTCGACAGTTTGCCGTGATGACGGTGATTTGGGGTATTGTCGGCATGGGAGTCGGAGTTTTAATTGCGGCACAACTAGTATGGCCGGTGCTAAACTTTGAAACACCCTGGCTCACCTTCAGTCGAATACGTCCTCTGCATACCAATGCGGTTATCTTTGCTTTTGGCGGTAGCGCATTATTTGCCAGTTCCCTTTATGTGGTGCAGCGAACCTGCCAGGCACGGCTGATATCAGATTCACTGGCGGCCTTTGTGTTTTGGGGGTGGCAGTTAGTGATATTGCTATCGGCGATCTCGTTACCGCTGGGTTATACCACCTCTAAAGAATACGCCGAGATGGAATGGCCCATCGATATATTGATTACCATTGTCTGGGTTGCTTATGCCGCTCTCTTTTTCGGCACCATCACCAAGCGTAAGAGCAGTCATATTTATGTGGCCAATTGGTTTTTCGCAGCCTTTATTCTTACCGTAGCTGTGCTACATGTGGTCAACAGTGCTGCACTCCCAGTCAGCTTTACCAAATCTTATTCTGCCTATGCCGGCACTACTGATGCGATGATACAGTGGTGGTATGCCCATAACGCGGTAGGCTTTTTCTTAACAGCGGGTTTCCTGGGGATAATGTATTACTTTGTCCCCAAGCAAGCGGAGCGTCCGGTTTATTCCTATCGTTTATCCATTGTGCATTTCTGGGCATTGATCTCCATCTATATTTGGGCGGGGCCACACCATCTGCATTACACCGCCTTACCTGATTGGGCGCAGAGCTTGGGTATGGTGATGTCATTGATCTTATTGGCGCCAAGCTGGGGCGGTATGATCAACGGAATGATGACCTTATCCGGTGCCTGGCATAAATTGCGTACCGATCCTATTTTACGTTTTCTTGTGGTCTCTTTGTCTTTCTATGGCATGTCTACCTTTGAAGGCCCAATGATGGCCATTAAAACGGTTAACTCCTTATCCCACTATACCGATTGGACCATTGGTCATGTTCACTCCGGTGCCTTGGGTTGGGTAGCTATGGTATCTATTGGTGCCATGTACCACTTGTTGCCGATTATGTTTGGCAAACAAAAAATGTACAGCACCAGCCTGATTAATGTGCATTTCTGGATGTCTACCATTGGTACCGTGCTCTATATCAGCTCCATGTGGGTTAACGGTATTTTGCAGGGCTTAATGTGGCGTGCTTACAACACTGACGGCACATTAACTTACAGTTTTGTTGAATCTGTAGAGGCCAGTTACCCGGGTTATCTGGTTCGCCTGATCGGTGGCGGTATGTTCTTTGCCGGTATGTTGGTGATGGCCTACAACATGTGGCAAACATCACGCATCACCAGTAACGAAAGTGGCGAAGACAATGTGGCTAGCGCCGAAGCACAAGTAGCTTAAGGGTAGGGGATTTATTGATGAATCATGATTTTGTCGAAAAAAATATAGGCGCCATGTTGGTATTAACCATTGTTGCTATCAGCTTTGGTGGCCTGGTTGAAATTGTTCCGTTGTTTTTTCTCAAAGAAACCACAGAGCCAATAGAAGGTTTACAGCCATTGACAGCACAGCAACTGGAAGGGCGGGATATTTATATTCGCGAAGGCTGCAATAACTGTCACTCACAAATGATCCGGCCGCTGCGTTCCGAAACTGAACGTTACGGTCATTACTCTGTAGCGGGTGAGTTTGTTTATGATCATCCGTTTCTGTGGGGTTCGAAACGCACCGGGCCTGATTTGGCACGAGTCGGTAAGCGTTACAGTGATGACTGGCATCGCGCACATTTAATGGACCCACGCAGTGTGGTGCCCGAGTCCAATATGCCCGCCTACCCTTGGTTATTTGAAAATACACTGACTGGCGAAAATACCGGCGACAAGATGGCAACGCTGCGCACTTTAGGTGTGCCCTATACCGATGAAGATATTGCTGGGGCCCAGCAAGCCGTAGCCGGTAAAAAAGAAATCGATGCACTGGTTGCCTATTTGCAGCAGTTAGGCATCTTGTTGAAGCATAAGCGATAGGAGAGACCAGATGGATATTAATACCCTTAGAGGTCTTGCCACCGTCTTTGTCATGATTGCATTTATCGGTGTGTCCATCTGGGCCTACAGTAAAAAACGTAAACCGGACTTTGATGAGGCAGCCAACCTGCCTTTTGCCGACGATGATTAAATCGGCGTAAACCCGATTTAAAACACATTGAATACAATGAAAGAGCGAGGCATTAAATGAGCAGCTTCTGGAGTTTATGGATAATTGTTCTCACTACCATTATGTTAATTGGTATCGTGTGGATATTATTTTCCAACCGAAAAACAAAAAATACCGGCCCGGATGCGACAACAGGTCACATTTACGATGGCATCGAAGAATACGATAATCCATTACCTGCCTGGTGGTTTTATTTATTTGTGATCAGCATTGTTTACGGTATTGGCTACCTGATTGCTTACCCGGGTATGGGTAATTTCAAAGGAGTGCTGAACTGGACACAAGTAAATCAATGGGAAAAACAGATTGAACAAGCCGAGCAAAAATATGGCGCCATCTTTGCCCAGTACCGCGATATGCCCGTTGCGCAGCTTGCACAAGATGCTAAAGCTTTAAAAATGGGGCAGCGTATGTTTGCCAATAATTGCGCCCAGTGTCATGGTGGCGATGCTCGGGGCAGCTATGGTTTCCCTAACCTGACTGATGGCGAATGGCTCTTCGGTGGTACACCTGAGCAAATTAAAACATCGATTGTTCAAGGCCGCTCTGGCCTGATGCCAGCCTGGGGTACGCCTCTGGGTGATGCGGGTGTGATTAATGTGAGTAACTATGTATTGAGCTTAAGTGGTCGTGATGTTGATAGCGCCTCTGCTGAAGCGGGCAAGGAAAAATTTGCCATGTTTTGTGCTGGCTGTCACGGCGCAGAAGGCACTGGCAATATTGCCTTTGGTGCCCCGGACCTGACCAATAATATTTGGTTGTATGGCGGTTCGCCAGGTTTGGTCCAGAGAACCGTGCGCAGTGGCCGCAATGGTCAAATGCCCAGCCATAAAAATATTTTGTCGGAAGATAAAATTCACCTGTTAACAGCCTATATCTATAGCCTGTCAGAGACCACTCAAGCACAGGAATAAATCTTTACCCCAGAGGTTGTAGCATTTGAATAAAAGCGTCGATAAGCCTGCCGAAGCCATTGTTGTGGAAACCATTGCTGTAGAAAACATTACAGAAGAGTTTCACCCTGCCGGCGTGGGCGAGATAGACCTTTATCAAAAGCGTGAAAAGATATATACCCGCCGCATAGAAGGCTTTTATCAGCGCATTCGAGTCTATACCGGTTGGCCCTTATTGCTGGGTTATTTTCTATTGCCCTGGTTAAATTGGGATGGGCGGCAAGCGGTATTATTTGATTTGCCCAGCCGTCAATTTCATATTTTTAACCTGACCTTTTGGCCACAGGATTTTCCCCTGCTGGCTTGGATGATGATTATTGCCGCCTTTATGCTATTTGCCGTTACCGCCTGGGCGGGGCGGGTCTGGTGTGGTTATACCTGCCCACAAACGGTGTGGACCGCTATTTTTATGTGGGTTGAACAATGGTGTGAAGGCAGCCGAAACCAGCGCATAAAATGGGATAACGCTCCCTGGTCCTTGGAAAAGTTTGCTCGCAAATTTTCCAAGCATGCTCTGTGGGGTGGTTTTGCATTGCTAACGGGCTTTACCTTTGTTGCCTACTTTTCACCGGCCAGGGAGTTGGTGGTTAATCTGGCCAGTATCGATTTTAACGCCTTACAGAATTTGGGTTTTAATCTGGATTGGTGGGGCCTGGGTATTTGGGAAGCCTCATGGATTATCTTTTTTACCCTGGCCACTTATATTAATGCCGGCTGGTTAAGAGAGCAGGTATGCATGTATATGTGCCCTTACGCCCGTTTTCAATCGGTGATGTTTGACCAGGATACGTTAATCGTTTCCTATGACTACCACCGCGGTGAATCCAGAGGGCCGCGCAAAAAAGGTGTGGATGCCAGCGAAAAAGGTTTGGGTGACTGTGTTGATTGCCAGATCTGTGTACAGGTTTGCCCCACCGGTATTGATATTCGCGATGGCCTGCAATACGAATGTATTAACTGCGCTCTGTGTATTGATGGCTGTAACTCAGTGATGGAACAAATGGGTTATGAAAAAGGCCTGATTCGCTATACCACAGAAAATTCACTGAATGGCCAGCCCACCAATTTCTTGCGCCCAAGGCTTATCGCCTATGGCATTGCCGTGGTAATTATGGTGGCTATCTTTTTCACCTCGATTATTGTGCGCGTGCCCCTGAAGTTGGATGTTATACGCGAAAGGGACCGTCTGTATGTGCAAACAACGGAGGGCTATATCGAAAATATCTACACCCTCAAAATTATTAACATGGACCAACAACCTCATCAATATAAGCTGAACTTTAGTGGCCTTGAGGGCGCTAAAATTATTGGTAAAAACGAAGTGCTTGTTATTCCCGGCGAAGTCACTGAGTTGCCGATTCGCCTGAGAATAGACCCCGCCGACTTACAGCAAGTGAATAACACCATTGAATTTAAAGTGCAGGCTATCGATGAGAAGGGCTACCAGGCCATAGCGGAAAGCCGTTTTATCGGGCCCAGGATATAACGATGAATAGCCATCATACACAGACCACCGAAGAGCCATGGTACAAACAGTTTTGGCCGTGGTTTATTTTTCTATTGCCGGCATCGGTTGTGGTGGCGGGAGTCGTCACAGTCATCATCGCTTTTAACAATGCCGATAGTTTAGTGGCCGATGATTACTATAAAAAAGGTTTAGGTATTAACCAAACTCTGGCAGAAGATAGCGCCGCTACTGATTTGGCAGCGACTGCCACTATTGAAATTGATGCACTAACCGGTGAGGTCAGGGTGCAATTATCCGGTGAATTTTCTGTACCACCCAAAGACCTGGTGCTGGAATGGATACATCCCACCAGCCAACAGCAAGACATCTCAATGAGTTTGCAAGCAACACCTACCAAGGCCTATGGCGGTCAACTAAAGTCATCCGTTAGTGGTCGTTGGTATCTGGAATTATCATCGCAGCAGCCGGTGGCATGGCGTTTAAAATCAGAAGTGATTTTGGACGCAGCCAATAGCGACAGATATCAACTGAAATTAACCAGCGGCGCGGAGGGCTAATGCCAATAAACCAGCAAGCCAGTCCCGAAAATTGTTTTCACTGTGGTTTGACCGTAACCACCGGTGATCAATTTTGCGCTGAGCTTAATGGTAAGCAAGCCCATTTCTGTTGTCCTGCCTGTAAAGCGGTTGCTATCACCATTGTCGACAATGGCTTAAGTTCTTTTTATCAATTTCATGAAGCCAACCAACAAGCGCCAGATGCCCTATGGGATGAAGCGGTGTTTGCAGCTTTTGATGACCAGGCCTTTCAGCAGCGTTATATCAGCCATTCCCAACAATCTCCCGATATTGCACAAGTACAGTTATTGATAGGCGGTATGCATTGCGCGGCTTGTGTATGGTTGCTGGAACACTATTTACTAAAGTTACCCGCTATTGAAAAAGTCTCAGTTAGCCTGACCGAACAAAAAGCGGTGCTGCATTGGCGTTTGCAGGATTTACCCCTCAGTGAAATCTGCCGGTCCATCGCCACACTGGGTTATCAAGCTGAGCCCTATAGCCAAAACCAGTTACAGGAACTACGCCAGCGAGAAAACCATCAAGCGCTGCGGCGTTTAGGAGTTGCCGGTATCGGCATGATGCAAGTGGGTATGTTTGCCATTGCCTTATATGCCGGTGCTTTACAAAGTATGGCCCTTGAATACCGCGATTTTATGCGCTGGGTGAGTTTTTTAGTAGCCACTCCTGTGGTGTTCTATGCTGCCCAGCCCTTTTTTATTGGCGCATGGCGTGGCATTAAAATGAAATCACCCGGTATGGATTTACCGGTTGCACTGGCTATTGGCCTTGCCTATTTAGCCAGTGTTAAAGCAACATGGTTGGGTGGCGGTGATGTTTATTATGACTCGGTGACGATGTTTACCTTTTTATTATTAACTGGCCGCTATTTGGAAATGCGTGCACGGCATTTTGGTGGGCGCTTAACCACGGATTTAAACAGCCTGCTACCCAGTACCGTGTTAAAAGTTAATACTGCAGGCAAGGCAGAATCTTTGCCGTTATTTAAAGTGAGCGTTGGTGATACATTATTGATTAAGCCCGGCCAGATCATTCCCGCCGATGGTTCAGTGCTTGAAGGTTCTAGCAGTGTCGATGAATCTCAAATGACTGGTGAGTTTAGCCTGCAAAGCAAAGCGGTCGGTGATGATTTGGTGGCTGGTACCTGCAATGGTAGCGGCGTAATGACCCTGTTAGTGGAAGCGGTTGGTGCGGATTTAAAATTACAGTCTATTAATCAATTATTGCAAACCGCACAATCCACCAAACCTGTTATTGCCCGTATGGCGGATAAACTGGCCAGCTACTTTGTGGTCTCTGTGTTATTGCTGGCCGTTGCCACTTACAGTTATTGGCATTTTATTGCCGCCAGTGACCAGGCTTTCTGGATTATGCTTTCTGTGCTGGTGGTTAGTTGTCCCTGCGCCTTATCACTGGCTACCCCTGCCGTATTAACGGCGGCCACCAATCGTTTGAGGGATTTGGGTTTGCTGGTTACCCAGCCTTATGTCTGGGAAAAAATGACGACTATTACCGATGTGGTTTGCGATAAAACCGGCACTTTAACCAAGGGTGAGCTGGCCATTAGTACGGTATTAATACAGGCTAACTTGAGCCGCCAACAATGTCTGGATATTGCCGCGGCCCTGGAATGTTATTCCGAACATCCAATCGCCAAAGCTTTTGTTGGCCAGCCTAAAGAAATCCTGCCAGTTAATGATATTGAAGTGACACACAGTGCAGGTTTGCAAGGGGTGATTAATGGCGAAACCTATCGCTTGGGTAGCGGTGATTTTGCCGCGTTATTGTATGGCGATGCTGCTGCAAGCTTGCCCTCCGATGCGGAACAAGGCCAGTGGTTGTTATTAAGTTCTACTAAAGGCCCAGTGTGTTGGTTTAGATTGCAGGATAGTTTACGCGAAGATGCCAGCGCTTTAATTGCCGGTTTACAAAGCCAGCAGCTACAGGTCCACTTATTAACTGGCGATGCTTCCGGGGCGGCTCAGCAACTCAGTGACACTTTATCGATTGACCATTGCACAGCTGGTGCCACCCCTGAGCAAAAACTCCATTATATTCAGCAACTGCAAGCTAATGGCGCCAAAGTATTAATGTTAGGCGATGGTATTAATGATGTGCCTGTGCTGGCGGCCGCGGATGTTTCCGTTGCCATGACCAACGCCTCCAACCTGGCCAAGACCCATGCCGATAGTATTTTACTGTCGGGCCGTTTAATGGGGGTTATGCAATTATTTAATGTGGCGGCTAAAACCCGAAAAATTATTCAGCAAAATTTGGCGTGGGCTTTGTCCTATAATGTATTAGCTATACCGCTTGCAGCCATGGCAATGATTCCACCCTATTTGGCCGCTATTGGTATGTCGCTAAGTTCTTTGGTGGTGGTGATTAATGCCCTGCGAGTGCAGCGCAAAGCTTTGCAGCCGGTCAGCGATAATACGCTACCGCCTGTCTTTGAAGGGGTGGCTGCCAATGGATAGTATTTATATTTTAGTACCGATTGCCATAGTGTTTACGGTGCTGGCTGTGGCGGCTTTCTTTTGGGCGGTCAATAACAAGCAGTATGATGATTTAGAAGCATCGGCACACAGTATTTTATTTGATGATGACGCTGATCAAATCGACCCGCAGGTCAACAGTAGTACAGTGACTGACGAAAAGGTTGCTGATGATTGAGTTAACACTAGGCAGTGCTTTTATTATTGGTTTGTTGGGTAGCAGTCACTGTTTGGGGATGTGTGGTGGCTTAAGTTCAGTGTTAGGTGCCGCACCAAAAGAGGGGGCTAATCGCCACCGTATTTTCAGTTATAACGCCGGGCGTTTACTGACTTACACGGTGATTGGTGCAGTAGCCGGGTTATTGGGTGAGGCGCTATTGGCCGCTATACCTCAGTCAGCGGTAGTATTAAGAACCGTGGCGGGTTTATTGATGATTGCCATGGGCTTATATGTCAGCCAGTGGTGGATGGGGCTGACCCGGCTTGAGCAGATAGGTGCGATACTGTGGCGCGCTATACAGCCGCTGACGGGTAAATTAGTACCGGTTAGCAATCATCGGCAAGCTTTTATGTTAGGCACGCTGTGGGGGTTATTGCCCTGTGGTTTGGTGTATTCCACCTTAAGTTGGGCCCTGGCTTCGGCGCAGTGGCAGCAGTCGGCTTTGCTGATGTTGGCTTTTGGTGCGGGTACTTTACCGGCGATGTTGTCGATGGGTTATGCCGGCGAGAAACTTTTGCAGCGTTTACGCCAACCGCGTTTTCGCAGCGTAGCCGGTTTGTTGATTGCAGTGATGGGGGTAGTGACGTTGGCTACGCCTTTTTATCACAGTGGTCATATCGATCATAGTGAGCATACCCATCACCAACATCATGATATGTAGTAGTTTTACTGGTATAAATGCTTGAAAGATAAATAATAGAGAAGGTTGAGGAGAACAACATGATTGCAAATATGCTGGGCCTGTTATTCAGGCCAAAAACACAATGGCAACGTATTGCCGAGAAGGATCAGTTTTCCTTCTTTTCTGCCTTTTTGTATACCGCTATTTTGGCGGCTATTCCTGCCTATGCATGGTTTTACGGCACGACTAAAATCGGCTGGAGCGTGGGTGATGGCGACACCATTAGAATGACTGCTGATAGCGCGGCGGTGATTGTTGGTCTGTTTTATTTCACTATGGTGGCTTCGGTTTGTGTGATCGGTTATATGATTCACTGGATGTCTCATACCTATGGTACGGATTCCAGCACAGTCAAAGGCATTGCTGTTGCCGGTTTTTCTGCCACACCCTTATTTATTGCCGGTGCGATTGGTTTTGTACCTGTCTTCTGGGTAGCCTTATTAATTGGTGTGTCGGCGGTTAGTTATGCGGTGTATTTATTGTATCTCGGTATTCCGGTTGTGATGGGTATTCCACAGGAGCGGGGCTTTTTATTTTCCAGTGCAGTGATTGCTTTTTGCCTGGTGATTTTAATGGCCATTATGGGCGGTACGGTGATTATGTGGGATATGGGTGCGGCACCTAGCTTTACGGATTAATCAAGCATCGTCATTGGTTATTTATTTAATGGTCAAAAAGGGCACGATAGAGATATAAGCAATGGCTGCTATCGCTATGACAATCAGCAGGTGTTGCAGCGGGGCTTGTTTAAAACGTGCGCTGAAGGGCAGTGGTGGCTCCCGATCCTGTAATTGTCTTTGCTGCTGGTACTGCGCCAGTAGTTCTTTACTTCGCTCGAGTTGTTCTTTATCCCTCAGCCATAGTGCTGCCACTGAAATTCCCCAGCGTCCAGCATCGGTTTCATAGTAGCCAATATGGTGCTCGTCTAATAACTCTCTTACTTCTTGAGCTTCTTCATCGCTAACGCCGTTAAGTTTAAAAAGCAGTATTGACATAGTTTGGTTTCAGGGTCTGGTTTCAGGGTCGGAGGTTGTTAGCGCTATGATAAACCCTTTATATCTAAAGAACAGAAAAAGAACGCCACAAATACCGCCATTCCCGGAATGACGGCCCTTTTTTTTGGGGTTGTGGCCTTTGCCAAAATCACCACTTCCCCTAGCGATTCCCCACTAATCAAGGTATCGTAAGCACTTCAAAACCACCCCAAAAAATACAGGTTTTCTGATGCACGAGCAACGCCGATATATGCGTGATAGTAGCCGGACGCAGATAGAAATAAGCCACCCCAGCTTTGGTATGATCGAGCTAAAAGCCAGGGATTTATCCGACGGCGGTGTGTTCGTTATGTTGGGTAGCCACATCGCTCCGCCAGTGGGTACCGTGGTTAAAGCGCGGATCAAACGCCATACCGGAATTATTAATCAAGACCCTATTGATATGCAGGTTGTTCACCACCAGTCTGGCGGTATGGGCTTGATGTTTGTTTAAGATGCGTAGTACTGACGATAAAAAATGTAAGTTAAAACATGCTTGATGATAATAATAACCAATCCGAACAGGGTTTGAATCACCTCGATAAGCTGCTAAAACAGCATTGGAACCTTGGTCAGAATATTTTGCTTTGCTGGTGTTTGGACTCGCAGGGGATTCTGGTACTGCCCGCACCGCATTATTTTCTGGGACGCTTTTCCGCAAGCCTTGGTGATTGTGCTCCCGTTGATCGATTAGATGCACTTAATGGCAGCTTTATTCGCGAGCTTATTTCCGGCACTCGTTTATTATCCGCTGAAGATTTTGATGGCGCGGTTAGCCGTTTAAGACTTGAACCAGTTAGGGTGAAACTGCCTTCGCCGCTATCGGCAACACCTGAAAATATCGCAGCGGTGGATGGCTTGATCCAGCGCTATAGCATTAACTATGTAAAAAGCCGCGCGGTACTACTGTTTGATATCGTCGATTTTTCTTTAGTCTCTTCTTTCGAGCAAACCAGCCAGCTTAATAGCTTGTCCTATTCATTAAACTCCGCCCATAGTAAATTGCTTGAGCAAAATATTGATATTAACTTTTCCCGTACTACCACCGGTGATGGTTACTATGTTTGGCACCAGCACGATACTCCTCGTGCCAATCTGGAATTATTCGAGTTTATGATTTTGGTGGTGGCGGACAATGCGTTGGCGCAATTGGCGGCAGCTGGTGCCAGCAGTGGGCAGGTGGTGCCAAAAATTCGCACTGGTTTTCATATTGGTAGCCATTTTGAGTTCTTTCAGGTGGAAGGGCTAAATCCGGGAATGAATTGTTTTATTGTGGGTGATGTCACGATTGAGTTGGCCAGAATGCTCGATTTAGCGGGCTCCGGCCAGATATTTATCGGTGATTTTGATACCGTGGTGCCCACCTCCAGCCGCGAAGAAGCTTATTTGATAGCGGCTGATAGCCAGCGCTTTGTTGAGCGAGCCGTTAAGCAAATGGCGGGATTAAAAGGGGTAAGCCTGTCGGATGAAACCATTGAGAGTATTCACTGCTTTTTATCCGGTGAATCCGGGGCTTGCGGTGGCCAGACGGTGCGGCGTTTTCGGATTACAGATAAACATGGCCGCACGCGCAACGTCTATAATCTAAGAATCAATATTCGCACCGCTAACAGGCCCGTTATGCTCGGATTACACGACAGTGAATTACCTGGTAAACATGCCCGTCGCAAGGCGGATGGAAGCAGACAGCAAAGAAAGAAAGCCTTCCAGGGTTTGCGTTCTAAACCGAGTGCTTCTATTGCTGTATTTGAAGACTAACCATGGCCAATCAATAAATAGCTAAATCAGGAACCTAACGGTATGCCTCAATCTCGTCTAACGATGGATGTTAGCGGTTCAATTGATGTAACTGACCCCGCGATGGTCAGTAATGCTGTGTTGGCTATATTCCAACGCCGTTATCCCGGTTTTGACTTCAGTTTAATTGAACGCCTATATAAAGATTTTGCTGCCTTGTATCGCGGTGAGCTTGAAGGCTTTTTTGCCTGTGATACCGGTTACCACGATATCCAACATGTATTGGACGTAAGCCTGGCCATGGCCAGGCTTATTGATGGCTATGATGCCAGTCAGCCCGAAGTTGATCAGTTGGGGCCAGAGCTTGCTCTTATCGGTTTGATTGTCGTTTTATTTCATGACTCAGGTTATATCCGCCGCAAAGGCGAAACAGGTATTCAGCACGGCGCAGAATATACCAAGGTTCATGTTAGCCGCAGTGCGCAGTTTATGGCGGAGTATTTGCCCAGCGTCAATCGCGGGGATATTGTGGAGCTAACCGGCAAGCTGGTGCACTTTACCGGCTATGAGTTTAGCCCGGATCAAATTGAATTGGACAATGACAAGCAGCGCGTTGTTGGTAGCATGGCCGGCACCGCTGATGTGATTGCGCAGATGGCAGACCCTGCCTATTTGGAAAAATGCCGCGACCATTTATATCCGGAATTCCAGCTAGGCGGTATGACCCGTCAGCAATTAGACGATGGTACTGAACAGGTGGTTTATGCTTCCGCTGAAGACCTGTTGTTAAAAACCCCAAGCTTTATTAAAAGTACCATTACCCAAAGGTTGGATGGCCATTTTAAGGGTTTGTATCATTATGTAGCCCCGCACTTTGGTGGCCGCAATTTATATATGGAAGCGCTGGAAAATAACTGCCGCCATTTGGAAACATTAATTGCTGAAAATGATTTGTCGCTATTAAGCGGCGCTTCATTAAGGCCTTAGTCAGCCCGTGTCTATTGGAGAGTTAGCGGTTCAGGGCGGTGCGGAATATTCCCGACAGCTTGCTGACCAACTGCAATTGCCTCTGGTCGATAAGACTACCGCTGAACATTTCCCCTATGTATTACGTTATACCGAAAAAGGTTTGGCGATTGCCCAAACCGGGCGAAAGGCTGCCGGTCCGGTGGTTGTTGACTTTGCCGGTGGCGGGTCGGCCCATCGTCGCCAGCAAGGTGGCGGTGAATTAATTGTAAAAGCGGTAGCCGGTGATAAAAAGAATCGCCCAAGCGTATTGGACGCAACGGCAGGTTTGGGCCGAGATAGTTTTGTGCTGGCCAGTTGGGGTTATCCCGTGACGCTTTGTGAACGTTCACCCATTGTAGCTGCGGTATTAAATGATGGGCTGGAGCGTGCTCGTTATTCCGATGACAGCGAGTTGTTGGCCATTATGGCGCGGATGAAACTGGAAACAATGGACGCCATCACTTATATGCAAACACTGACTGAAGCAACAGCGCCGGATGCTATTGTGATTGACCCTATGTTTCCCGCCTCGAAAAAATCCGCGCTGGTAAAAAAAGAGATGCAGGCCTTTCATCATGTGGTGGGTGCCGACCCGGATAGCGCCAGCTTGCTGGACCAGGCGCTGGTAACAGCAAGGCACCGTGTTATAGTAAAACGCCCTAAAAAAGCAGAGTACCTTGCGGGCATAAAGCCTAATTTTTCTGTTGAAGGAAAAGCCATACGCTTCGATATCTATAGCTTAAGGGCTTATGGCAAATAGCTTGAAGACAAAACTTACTGGGTTCCCACCGTAGCTTGCCCTCGAGGTTTTAGTCGGGGGCGGGAATGACGGGGTGGGGGGGTAGATGCCCGGCAGTACCTGCTGAATAAGAATATCAGAGAGATGAAATAATGACTCAAATACTCTGTTTATTGCTCTTGATATGCCCGCTCACCCTGGCTGCTGAGGAGTGGTTGTGGGTGGCGAATTTCGCGGTTGATGGCCAGGGTATTAAAGCCTTTAAACAAAAAGGCTTTGTCGGCAGAACGGAGTATCAAGTCGTGACTCTGGATAACCGGCCGGTGCTCAGGGCAAAGAGTGCCAGAAATGCATCGGCCCTGTATCGAGAGATGGATATCAACCTGTTGCTAACGCCTTTTTTAAGCTGGCAGTGGCGGGTTGAGAACACCTTGTTGATCCCTGATCAGCGCATCAAAGATGGAGATGACTTTCCTGCCCGGGTTTATGTGGTGGTCAAACAAGGCTTTTTCCCCTGGCAGACCAAGGCGCTGAATTATGTTTGGTCTAACAATAAAGAGAGTGAACCGTTTTGGGCCAATCCTTTTACTACCAAGGCGGCAATGATTCCGGTGAGGGCGGGGAGGGATGGCTTGGGTCAGTGGCATACTGAGCGAGTTAATGTGGCGGATGATTTTTACCGGGTTTTCGGTGAACGAATCGAGGCGGCTCACGGAGTGGCCATTATGTCCGATACAGATAATAGCGGTGGCAGCGCCACCGCCTATTTTGGTGATATTTTTTTTAGCCAGTAGGTCGTTGTAGTATCAGGCTGCTACCGCCAACGAGTCACATCAAACCAAGCTAAAAACCATGGTATTTCACAAAGCTATCATTTTCAGCGCGTGTTGAACGCACGTGGTTGGCGGCGAAACTTTCATCGGGGTAACCCATTGCAATACAGATCATAATATTCTGGTCATCGGGAATTTTGGCATGTTCGCGGACAACATCAGACTGCATAATACCTTGACCATTAATGACGCAACCTATGCCTCGCTCCCAAGCGGCAAGAACAATACCGTAAGCCAGTGACCCCAGGCCAAACTGAGTAATCGCTGCCGGCTCGAGATACTTATCATAGGTGAGAACCAGTGAGACTGGGGCATCAAATTGGCGAAAACCCCTTAGCATCCAATCCATACGCTTTTCTTTGTCGTCGCGCTCAATACCCATTGCCTCGAATAGCTGAATAGCGACATCAACTTGATTTTTCCGATGCCCTCCCTCGTAGTCTTCCTTGTAGGGAAAATCCCGGACATGGGGCTTTCCTGCCAGGGTGTTGTTGGTATTGCCTTCACGAATTTTGTCCAACACTTCACCAGCTACGGCATGGATATGCCAGGTTTGGGTGTTGTAGGAAGTTGGCGCCCACTTAGCGGTATTGATAATCTCATCAACGAGCTCTTTTGGGACAGGTTTATCCTGGAAGCCGCGAGTACTTTTTCGCGACTGGGAAAATTGGGTGAAATTCATGAATCATCCTTAAAATAGCGGTTTTTGATTGTGGTAGTGTTTTTATCATAACTTATAAGTTATCTGGTTTATTAGAGTTAATTTGTTACCATCTTCAATTTTCCCAGATTACCGTTTCGTATTCCCCATCAGGAATTTTGTCTATCGTATAATCGATTACATTTGCACCTTCCACTAACGGGGGCCATAGAGATTCGATCATTTGATCATCGATTGAATAGAGCACCTTGCGAAGCTGGTTTAGTTTCTCAGGATTTAATACAGAAAGATCTCGCTGTTCGGTTGGATCCTCATTCAGATTAAAAAGCCAGGTTTTACCGCTTTGTTCAAGTAGTTGCAGTTTCCAGCCATCTTGTAGCACGCTTTTATAACCCCCACTCCTCCAGAAGAGCGGCCTGTCTAATGACGGCTGTTGCGGGTCAAGCGCCACTTTAAGAATGTCCTTACCGTCGATGATGCGATCATCAGGTAGCGCAATGCCGGCTGCGGCAAGTACTGTTGAAAAAATATCAATATGTGCCACCGGCGAGTCATATTGGCTGCCAGCTGCTATCTTTTTTGGCCACTTGATAAAATACGGTGTATGAATCCCGCCCTCAAAAAAGGTCATTTTCCAACCCCGGTAAGGTTTATTTAGATCGGGAAGACCGACGTAGCCAGCTCCGCCATTGTCGGATGTAAAAATAACCACCGTATTGTCCGAGAGGCCATTCTCCTCAAGCGAGGCTAACACCTGACCAATGCCGCGGTCGAGGCCGCGTATCATCCCGGCATAAGTCCGCTCAGTATGGTCTTCAATATGGTTTAAGGCGTCATAGTCGTGCTTTTCAGACTGCAGTGGTGTATGCGGCGCGTTGTAAGCCAGATACATAAAAAATGGTCTATCACGATTTGCTGCAATCGCCCTGGTCGCCTCGCGACTAATGTAATCTGTTAGGTGTGAGTCAGGTTTAAATCGATCACTTTTATTAAATCTCACAGCGTAACTAAGATTTGGCCAAAGAAACTTGTCAATCGGATCAAAGTCCTGCTTTGAGTTAACGACATTTGGATCATCCTGCTCCATAAACAATGCTGCACCCGCGTGGAAACCCAGAAACTCATCAAACCCCTGATCATTCGGTGTCATACCTTCATCAGAGCCAAGATGCCATTTCCCTAGCGCTATAGAGTGATAATTTTTTTCTTTGAGTGCTTCAGCTAAGGTCAGCTCACTGCCTGGCAAGCCCAGAGAGTTGTAGGATGGATAGTTCTCCAGATTTTCTTCTATAAAGGCGTCACCGGCCGTCAGCTTCATAAACGGTGCCGGGGCAGGTGTAAATTCAAATCCGGCTCGGGTGGGATAACGGCCGGTGAGTAATGCTGCACGAGAGGGAGCACAGGTTGCGTTGCCGCTGTAACCGTTGGTGAATTGAATCCCCTGCTTCGCAATCGAATCAATCTGTGGTGTCGGTACGCTGCCATCGCCTATACCACCGCCATAGTAGGTAATATCATTGAAGCCAAGATCATCAACAACAATCAGTACGATATTGGGAAGCTTATCAACGTCGTCACCTTCTGACGGTGACTTGCCGGGTGCTTGCTCCCAGGACACTGGCTGGTTTTCTCCAATAGGGCTAATAAATTCAGAGACAATCCCCGGCAGGTAATACCAATACTGTGAAAACAGATAACCGCCAACTACGCTTAGGCTAAACAGGCCAATGATTACTTTCTTCATTATTTTTATTCAATAGCTTCCAGGTAGGGTAAAAAGTATGGGGAAGTTTACTGGAAGAGGGGGGTTACCAGTTGTTATATGTGGCAATTTAATTGTAATATCTGGCAATCTTCTCTGTAACCTTTTCCTATAACTAAAACTTTATATTCTTTTTTCTTATTTACTTGGCAGTTTCTAAAACTCTTCTATACTAAGGTAGACCAACTTTTTAGAAGTGCACTAAGTGATCGGGTTGATTAAGTTGATTAGTGGTGCGCTACATACATTTCTTTTGGTGATTGCGTCCTCTGTGCAGAGCAGAGTTTCACGTTGTAGCCGGTCAAAATATTCGTTGTAGTAGAAGCTGTAGCAGGCGTTGTAGTCGTAAGTATTAAGTCGACAGCCATGTGCCAGACGTATGGCCTTGTCGCAGAATCTCGAGGGAGAGCACGTAAGATTTATCTACGTGCATTTTTGGGGCGGGCCTTGTGCCCGCCCTTTTTTATTGCCTGTCATAAACCTTCCTGGTCATCATCTTGTTGCGCTTTAGGCGCACTTATGGTCTTATTGCGCGGCTCTGAAAAGGGCTCAATATGCAATGTGTTTCAATTTAATGTAGAAAGGAAAAATCATGAAAGTAGTTAAAAAAACCTCCGAGTACACTATTTCACAACGTCGCGATGGCCGTTATGCAGTAGTGGGTAGTGATAAAAAGCCTGTTAATGGCGACGACAAAGTAAAAATCCTGTTAGCTGAAGAGCTAATCAAAGTGACTGCACCAGCCCCTGCACCAGAGCCAGAAGTTGAAGAAGCCCCCGCTGAAGAAACGGCTGCCGAAGAGGGTGATGCTGCTGAGTAATTAGCGGTTATTGTTGATATTAAAGGCGCTCCTGGTGGGCGCCTTTTTTATGCTCTATGTCATTTCGGCCTTCATTCTGATTGAGGCCTCATACTCTTGTTCAATCTTATCTTGCAGCTCAGCCTGGGCGATGCCTTTTTTGCGGAAGGCCTTTTGTAATCGCTGATCACGGCGTGACTTGCGGTGGCGGGCCACCAAACTCTTGAACAGACGCTGGTGGCAGTCACCACTAATCAGTTCCGTGACTAAATCCATCTCGATACCGGTGCGATAGGCAATGCGCTGTGGGTGGATTTTATAGGCATGAAATTCCGCAACTACATCTATTTGCTGTCTCAGGCTTTTTTCACTGACCTTGGCATAGCTACCTTTGTTGTTTTCTGCTGAGCACATTCAGCTTGCCTTATTCCTTAATTGATTAAGCAGGGTTATTAAGCATTACGTTAAATATTGCCTGATAAAAGTTTATATCCCAAATGACAGGATTTGTCACTGATAAGCGATAGTGTTGGTTGTTGCTTACTTGATTTTCAACTACGCTAAAAGCAGGTAGATCATTTTATGTACAAAGTTTGGTTTACCGTAAAACCTGGAGAAGAAAATATAATAATCGAGCGATAGCTCAGGAGGGGGAAATGTTTAAGAAAAGTGTGGCTTTGTCTATTGCGGCTTTGGCGTCCTTGTCGATGTCTGTAAGTGCCCAGTCGAATTTTACTGAATTGGTTGTTTTTGGTGACAGTTTGATGGATACCGGAAACTTCGGTAATGGATTTCGTTTTACTAACCGAACCAGCCCGGGGGTGTTTGCTCCTATAGCACCTGATTTTTTGGCGGCGGGACTGGGTTTGACGTTAACCCCAGCGATTGAAGGTGGCACCAATTATGGTGTGGGAGGCTTTCGAACGGCTAATATTTTGCAGTCAGTTGCGGGTACCGGTATTGCTACACCCGCTGGTACAGCCAATGCTTACTTAACTAATGTTGGCGGGGTAGTACCAAGTGGCACGTTAATTTTGATCGATGGTGGTGGTAATGACCTTCAGGACCTTTTGCTAACTGGCCCTGATGCCGGGTTGGATATCCCGGGGTCGGTAAGTGCCAGGGCTGATAATTTTATTGCGGCCATTGGTGCCTTGGGTAACGCTGGTGCCCAGTATGTGATGGTAGCTAATGTGCCTGACCTAGGGAAAACCCCAGGTCTACAGGCTGCGGAATTGGGTGGTAGCGCTGGGGCGATTGCCGGTGGTACAGACTTGACTGCAGGCTACAATGGCGCAGTGGCTATTAAGTCGGCTCTTGGCTTATCAGGTGTTAATATTATCCCTGTCGATATCGAAGGCTTTGTTGATTATATCTTTGCCAATCCCGATGCTTACGGCTTTGCTAACGGCTTGTTGCCAGGTGGTGTGCCACCGTTGGATCAATTATCGATGTGTTATGACGATGTAGGGGCTGATTGTGTTGAGCACCCGGTCTATGGCATTGATGGCTCAGCCCCCGACCCAAGGGCCCTGATATTTAACGATGCTTTACATCCTACAGAACATGCCAGTGAAATCTTTGGTGATTACCTCAATGATATTATTCAGGCCCCGCAAACTATTGGCCTATTACCTGAACTGGCATTAACTGCTGCACGAACACAAACAACCGTGACTTCTGATGAGTTGCGCCGTTCTCGCTGGTCTAAGCCTGAGGGCCGTTTATTTGTAGCAGGGGATATGGCTTCGGATGACTATGAAAACGGTATACAACCCGAAGCTGAGAATACAGCCATTACTGTGGGTAGAACCTTTGTTGCTAGCGAAACGCTGATTTATGGTGCTGCGTTAACCTTTGGTCAACAAGAATTGGATGTATCAGGTGCTGACCTTGAGTCTGACTCATGGGGTTTAAGTGCCTTGGTAGGTTACCGCAAAGGAAATCTGTTTATTGATACCACCGCTGCGCTATCGGTCTTAAGCTATGATGGCCTTAAAAGGAATATCCAATTAGGTAGCAACACTATTACCGCAGAAGGTGATACTGATGGCCATGCCTGGACCATTGATAGTCTGGTGGGCTACGACATATTGTCGTCGGATACTTGGCATTTAGCTCCGGCTTTGGGTGTGCAGTACATCAATACCACAGTGGATAGCTATAGCGAATCGGGTGGTGAAATTTCTAATTACTCCTGGGGTGAGCAACGTCGTAAAAGTATGGTCTGGCGTTATGGTGCGGTGGCTGCTGGCCAGTTAACCGATAATATCCGCGTGTTTGGTGAAATATTCGGTGCCCAAGAGCAGAAAAATGAAGATCAAACCATTTCTATCACCAATACCAACCTTAACTTTGGCGCCTATTCGCTGCCTGGCTTCCAAGCCCAGGATGATTCCTACATCACGGCTGCGGTAGGTGGTTCAATCACTGTATTTGATGAGGCCAGCCTTAACCTTAGTGTGAATTATAGTGATCGAGGTGATGGTTATGAGCAGCTGATTTTTAGCTATTCTATGCCTATGTAATTTGCTATTCAGGTCGTTTAATGGCTCTGCTTACTAGCAGGGCCTTTTTTTTACCGTGCGATTAATTGATCTGGTCGCTATGGAAAATGGGCTCAACTGCTATGCTTAAAAAAGGTGACTGAGGAGGACGCTATGGACCAACAGCAATTACGCGAGTATTTAGACCAGCTGAATCAAGCGATAGACGGCATGCAGGCACCGGATGCTGACAAGCAGCAGTTAAATAACCTGATCGTTGATATCGAGCAGCAATTAACAGCACCATTGATGAATGAGCCCCACAGCCTGGTGGAGCAGGTTGATGAGATGGTGTCCGGCTTTGAGCGTGACCACCCAACAGTGGCGGGCATCTTAAATAATATTATGGTGACTCTGACCAGCATGGGGGTGTAGCTTATTACGCCTATTGAAGGCTTAGATAAAAACAGTCTAAGTCTCTTAAGTAACCATAATTTAGCTATCAGTATGAATAATTAATAATTTCAGTGACTTGGAAAAACAGTGATTACACTTATCTAATATGTCATCAATTTGTCGCTTCAAAAGTGTTAACTGTATATCTGTTAAGGATTCCTCTCTCTAATATACTTACTCCCAGAAAATACTATAAGGGCTTTTACGGCAATGATTTAGCGGAAAGCGCTAATGAGGAATAGCTAATGAGTACTGAGCAGGCCAACAACGATTTGATCTGGGATATGGACGAGTTCCAGCACCGCCAGATGGCAACAGAATTTGTAAAGCGTTTCGAGAATAAGCTCTGTGTTTATTCCGGTTCCGTTGAGCAACTCTACAGTAACTACAATATCTTTTTCCCTGAAGACGAGGGTAGAAAGATGGTTATTTTACCTGACCCTTATGCCTATCACGATACCTTCCAGAGTGTGCCTGAAGATGCGATTCAAATGACCGGTTTAACGATTGTGCCCGGTGAGTTGATTGGCAGGCAGGGTTTACACTTAACCATCCCCTTTAAGAGCGACGGTAAGAAGAAATATCGTGCTGTGCCCCTGCAGGCGGGCTTGAGAGCTATCAACAAACGTCGTCCAGCGGATAAGCCCTTCTTGCCGATTTTGATGAAAGGTGACCTGCGGGAAATTGAAAGCAAAGTACCGGCTTTGCATTTACACAGTATCCGTTTAGATAAGTTAGGTAGCCGCTCAGCTCTGGAGCGTAGTGGTATTCAGCAGGTGATTTCACAGAAGTTACCGGCTATTCAGTAGGGCTTTACTACAGCTTGAAGTTAAAGGGCATGCTAACTTCAATCGTTTCACCTTTGAGATTTTTGGGCACTTCCGGATAAGGTGCGGTTTTCTTTACAGCCTTGCGGGCGGCATTATTCAGCAGTTTATGTTTGGATTTGGTCGCCTCAGTCACGTCTATCAGCTTGCCGTCCCTGTTTACCGTTATTTTCACCACCACAAGACCTTCTTGCTTAAAGTCCATGGCGCGCTTGGGGTATTGGGTATTAAGATAAGTCAGCTTTAGCAGATTAGAGCGATATACCTTCATCAACCTGGCCTGTGTGGCTTGTTCTTCTGATACCGCGGGTTTGGTAGAGGCTGGTTTGGCTGTGACCTCTTCTTTGCTGGGGGCCGATGGAGGTGCTTTAGGTTTGGCAGCAGCGGTACTGGTTAATTCGGGTTTGCTGAATTCTATGGTGGGTGCAGGGGCAGCAACAGCAGGCTGGACAATGGCCTCAGGCTTGGCGATATCGACCGCGGGGGCGGTCTGCTTTGACCGTTTGGCAGTGACAGTAGTATCTGAGCTTGGTGGCGCCATAGCAACGGTGGTGGCAGCTGCAGCTGTTGCTTTGGTTTTACTCTTGCTGGGTTTAATCCAGCTGGCGACTTTTTTCTCCCGGGATTTGTCCGTGCTATGGTTTTCATAGCGCGTCAGTAGGTCAGTACCTTCCCGGTCAGTAGGCAGGGTCAGGATATGGTTTTTAAAGTCTGATGAAGGGGGTCTTTGGCCAATCCAGGTATTTAACAAAATATCAAAGAAGGCATTGTTGCGCTCAGTAAAGACTTTGGTGCCATCCAGATAAACCGTGGTACCGCGCTCCGGGTCCAGGTCGATAGTAATCACATCACCAGCAATCAAGTTATCTTTTGGCATATCGATAAAGGCCAAAATTTGATCGGAAAATTCCTCAAGAGATTCCTGGTCATTATTAATCAGGATTAACTGGTTCCACTGTTGGGCAAAACGGCGCGGCGACCACTTATCAATGGTAATGCGCATTTGCATGCGTTTTCTACCGGAGAAATTAAAGGTTGATTGCGCGTCCTGGCTCATGCTTTCCAGATACAGGCCACCGATATAATACTCTTTACGCAGCTGTACATAAGCCGCCAGACCGTTGAGCGGGAGCTCTTCAAAAGCAACGTCTTGTGCCTGTGCTGATAAGGGTGCTGATAAGGGTATCAAGACGCATACCAGGGATAAAAAAGCAGCTTTATAAAAGGGTCTTAAAAAAGCAGTTGCTAGCTGTGCAAAAATTTTTGTCATATATTTGATGCGTTTTTAGGTGGTGTTATTCATCCTGTTTGCGGCTGTAATTTGTTGATGAGACAGCAGTTTTATTCCATTGAAATATCATTTCAATGTAGTTCAGGATTGTTGAAAGTAAAGCTAATCGTTAGGTCTGCTATCGGCCATATTTGTATTATTCTTAATCACTTGGCGAAATAATATCGGGCCTGATTAACACTTCTGCTAATCCATATCGCTTTTCTCAGGAAAAAAGCTATACCTTATTTTTAGGTATAGTTTTAGATACAGTTTTAGGCATCGCTTTTTAAAGCGTCTGATTACGCAGTACAGGCAAAATTAGCTAATGAAAATCAAGGAATTATCTGCATACCAGAACAATGAGATCAGTGCTTTACTGGGCAATATCCCCTTTTTCAAAGAGTTGCAGGCCCGAGGGCAGGAGCAGCTTGCTGTTTTACTAAGATACTCCTGTTTAGTGGAGCTTGAGGCAGGCGAGACAATTATGCGCCGAGGCGATCGTGGCTCCTGGCTGTATTTTTTGATCAAAGGCCGTCTCTCGGTCTATCTGGATGAAGCAGAACAGACAGGGCCGTTGAATAGTATTACCCCGGGTGAGTTATTTGGTGACCTTGCTTTACTCTGTAATCATGAGCGCAAAGCCACAGTGGCAGCGGAACAGGGCAGCGGTAGCAACAATAGGAAGAACAAGAAAAACAAAAAGTGCCTGTTATTTGCCACTGACTTTAAGCCTTTTGGTGACCTTACCAACTACGGCGTGATTGACCTCCAAACCAAGATCGTGTTTTACCGTACTATGGTGCATAGCATTCGCTGGCGGTTGGAAATGAATCGTATGGATTACCCTAAGCATCCGCTGGTAGCCGAACTGATGCAAGTACCCACTTACACCGGTGAAAAAGGCGTGGAAGCAGAGTTGCAATCCTTGTTTAGCCAGGCACAGTATTTAGCTTCTGTACTGAATAGTTGGAATAGCGAGGGGGTGGCCATGCAGGATGTTATTGTCGTCAGCCCGGCTCATAGTTAAGTTGTTAAAAATCACCATTCTGGCTAGGTAAATTCCAGCACCGGTCTATACTGTAATTCTGGGGAAGAAGGATGCGAACTGTTATTAACTGACATTGGGCAACCGGTATTAAATCAAATGGATAGAGGATCTTCATGAGCATACCGCTATTGATATGTGATGACTCTAATATGGCTCGCAAGCAGGTGGTACGTTCACTGCCTCCTGCGTGGGATGTGGATATTACCTTTGCCACTAATGGTGTAGAGGGCGTTGAAGCTATTCGCGAGGGTAGAGGTGAGATGGTCTTCCTGGACCTGACTATGCCGGAAATGGATGGTTATGGTGTGTTGGAAACCATTAAGGCTGAAGGTCTTAAATGTATGGTGATTGTTATTTCGGCAGATATACAGCCAGAGGCCCGGGACAGGGTGACCAGGTTGGGGGCTTTGGAATTTATTCGTAAGCCAATCAATAGTGAAAAGCTTCTGGCGGTGCTGCAACAGTTTGGTTTATTTTAATGTCAGCTGCCTCGAGCGATAGCCTTCAATACTCGGAAGATCAACGAGATTGTTTGCAGGAAATTTGTAATGTTGCTGTAGGTCAGGTTGGCGATACCCTGGCGCGCAAGTTAGGGGTATTTGTTACCTTGCCTATTCCGGCCATTAATATCATCAAGGCCGAGCAACTGTCGCAATCCCTAAAGAGTTTTAGTTCGTCCGCAGGCATATATGCTGCCAGTCAATTATTTACATCCCGGCAAGATGGCAGTGAGCTATCGGGTTTGGCCCTGGTGATGTTATCTGAAGACAGCCTGAGTGATTTAAAAGAGCTAATGCCTGAACTGGCCAATACCGATGCTCTTATTACTGAAACCTGTTGTAATATGGCGCAAACCTGTTTGGATGCTTTATCAGAGCATTGGGGTTTGGGCTTTCAATCTGAAGCGCCTAAATTAGTCAGGCATGAATCACTCAAGGTGGTCTGCGAGTCTGTCGTTTCCAGCTGGAAAAATATTCTGGTGGTAGAGATTAATTACCACCTTGAAGGCCGTGCATTTAATGGCGATTTATTATTGCTGTTCCCCGATCAGGCTATTGAGGCAATGGCCCAGCGCCTTGATGAGTTATTAGCCTGATCCCCACCCAATACCTTGGCTCACATCTCGAAGGGTTAGAGGTTAAAAGGTTTAGCCTTGAAAGAAGCCAGGGTCTAACTGAAACTACAGAGAAAGCGTGAAGGTAGCTGAGGAGTCGGGGGTAGGGTTGCGAAATAGTCAGGGCTAGCGCCGATTGAGTGTTTTGAGACAGCGAAGCGTTTTAAGGCTCAAAGCCGATTGAGGGCAGCCCGGAGGGCCGCAAGACCATTTCGCAACCCTACCCCCGGCTCATCAGCGGGGCCATTTAACAAACCCCAAGACTGTAAAGTAACCACTTTATCCCGGACAGCATAAGCATGCAGGCTGGATTCCCGCCTTCGCGGGAATGACGATAGTCATTTTCGCCGAAGCCTGCCATCTATGGGAGCGGCGAAGTTTACAGTAAGCCCGCAAACGCCCCTTTTAGATCCATGTGTTCTTCAATAGCATCCGCTAATCGACTAATTTCCTTTTCCTGTAAAGCTTTATAGTCAAAGGCTTCTACCTGATCCAGCCCTGCCCAGCCCAATAGTGCATCCCTGGCTTCAGTATGATCAAACAGACCGTGAAGATAAGTGCCTATAATCGCATTGTCATCCGATATAGCACCTTCGTTAGTATCGTTGATAACAGCAAAGGGTGTATCGAGTGCTGGTCCCTGGCTAATGCCTGCATGGATTTCATAAGCCTCTACAGTTGCCCGATCAATGTTTAGCTGGCCCCTGACCTGATGCAATTGCTTATCAGCTTCCAGCACGGTATTAAAATCCAGTAAACCCAGTGCATCGCTACTACCGGCTTCACTTTCAATCCCCAAGGGGTCACTGATATTATTTCCAAGCATTTGAAAGCCGCCACAAATACCCAGCAGTTTACCGCCATAACGTAAATGTTTATCTATCTCTTTATCCCAGCCTTGATCCTTTAGCCACTGCAAATCCGACCTGACACTTTTGGTGCCGGGAATAATAATTAAGTCACAGGCAGGGATAGATTGCCCGGGGCCGATATATTGCAGGTTAACCTGTGGGTGTAATCTCAATGCATCAAAATCGGTATGATTGCTGATTTGCGAAAGCACCAGCACCGCTACATTAAGAGGTTGTTGTTCGGTGACTTGCTGTGATTGTTCAATGGCGTCTTCGGCTTCAAGATGGAAACCCTGGAGGTAGGGCAGGGTAGCTAATACCGGTTTGCCAGTATGGTTTTCCAGCCAGTCGATACCCGGTTGCAGCAAAGCGATATCACCGCGAAAGCGATTAATCACAAAGCCGATCACCCGTTGTTGTTCTGATTCAGAAAGCAAGGCCAGCGTGCCAACCAGATGAGCAAATACACCGCCGCGATCAATATCCGCCACAATAATCACCGGGCAATCCACCGCTTCGGCAAAACCCATATTGGCAATATCCCGATCCCGTAAATTAATTTCAGCGGGGCTGCCTGCGCCTTCAACAACAATGGCCTCATATTGTTCGCATAAGCGCTGGTGGGATTTTAAAACTGCCGTCATAGCAGTGGTTTTATAATGATGGTAATCCACCGCCTCCATATCAGTAACCGCCTTGCCGTGAATAATCACCTGCGCCCCAGTATCACTGTTAGGCTTCAATAAAACAGGATTAAAATCAGTATGGGCTGGAATATTACAGGCCTGAGCCTGCACCGCTTGTGCTCTGCCAATTTCACCGCCATCCTCGGTTACTGCACTATTTAACGCCATATTTTGCGGTTTAAAGGGAGCGACTTTAACGCCTTTTCTTGCCAGCACTCGACATAGTCCTGCGACCAGTACACTTTTGCCTGCGTCGCTGGTGGTGCCTTGTACCATTAATGTTTTGTTAGGCATATGACTGTTCAATCTGCTTAATGCTAGCCAGTACCCGTTGATTTTCCGGGCAGCTGATATTTAAGCGCTTGGCTTCGTTGCAGAGGTAGCCATTAATAAAATCAATTTCTGTTGTTTGTTGTTGTTTGCAGTCTTGGTACATCGATGAGAAATTGTTGGCGGTAATGTTCAGGGTGTGTACTGTTTGTTCAAAAAGAGGGTTTTGAATGTCGATTGCCAACGCTTGCATTACCGTGGTGATTTCATCACACAATAATTGAATCCGTGCCATGGCTTTTTCATTATCGAGTAGCTCACCATTACGACATTGATAAATAACGGTTAAACCATTAATTGCACAGTTAATGGCAAGCTTCTGCCATTGTCTGCTATCAATATCGTCGCAGTATTTTATCGATAGGAACTGCTTTGGGAGGTATTGAATAATATGGCGATCGCCAATTAGCGTTTCTCCTTCGCCAGCATGAACCACAGTGAGTTCACTGGTTCGATAAGCCCCGTCTGTGGTAATGCCAGTAATAAGCTGCTGCGACGGTAATAGCTTGGCAATATCTTTACTGGCCATCCCGTTTTGTAAAATCAGCAATGTTGCCTGCTTATCGATATTAGGCTTGATATCGGTTAATGCCGGTAAAGTTTGCTGCGCTTTGGTAGTAACCAAGAGCTGTTTGATATTCAGTGCCGACTGCTGAACTTCGCTCACGGTTATTTGCTTAACAGTTATCGATTGCGAGTGACCGTTTTTAGTCAGTTGGATATTGCTGCCGTTGCGCTTTGTGCGAGTAATTAATACCGCCGGGAAGCCGGCCAGTGTTAAATAAGCAGCCCAAAGACAACCCATAGCTCCAGCCCCAAGAATATACCAAGGGTTGTTGTGATCGATAGCTGTTGCTTGTGTTGTTGGCATGCGCTGTGGGTGTTATCTACAGGGGGCGAAAGTTCAATGGTAGCATTTTATGAACTAATGGGGGATGCGGGCCGTGGGTATCACGGTAAGCCCCTTGGTAGTTTGATGGTCAAGCTGGGCATGAATACCATAAACGCCGGCCAGGTTGCCCTCAGTTAAAACGCTCTCTACATTACCCTCACAGGCTACCACGCCCTGATTGAGTAGCACTAAACGGTCACAAAAGCGTGCTGCCATATTTAAATCATGCATGACCACCACCGCACTGCCGCCGCGGTCACAATGTTCGCGAAATAATTCCATGGTGTGTAATTGGTGGTAGGGGTCCAGTGCGGCAATGGGTTCATCCGCTAAAACTATATTGGGTTCTGTGGCAAACATTCTGGCGATTAAAACGCGTAAACGTTCTCCGCCGGATAGGGTACTAATAATCCGTTCGGATAGATGCTGAACCTCAGCTTGATTCATAGCGTTATCAACAATCGCCTTATCGCTACCGGTTAATTGCCCCCATGGACTTAAGTAGGGAAGGCGACCTAGTTCTACTAAGCGCCTAACCAGTAATGGCCAGTGAGCCGGTGCACCTTGCTCCAGGTAGCCCAGTGTTTGAGCCAATGTTTTGCGATGGATGCTTTTGAGGTGATGGCCATTTAATTCAATCGTGCCGCTATCGGCTTGCTGTAGATTGGCAAGTATTCTTAGTAAGGATGTTTTACCTGCACCATTGGGCCCAATAAGGCCAACAAAGTCACCGGCATCAACGGTGATGTCGACGTCGTTGAGAATAGCACTGCTATTTAAGCGCAGTGAAAGGTTTTTCCCTTGCAGCTTCATATCAGTGTATTTCGCGTCTTAATAATTAAATAGAGAAAGAAGGGGCCGCCAACTAAGGCCGTGACCACTCCCAGTTTTAACTCTTGATCCGGTGAAATAGTTTGCACGGCGATATCGGCTATCAATACCATCAGTGCGCCGCCGAAGGCACTGGCAGCTAATAATCGTCCGGGTTCATAGCCCACTAAGGGGCGCAAAATATGCGGCACTAGTAAACCGACAAAACCAATATTGCCGCTAACGGATACTGCCGCGCCAACACTTAAGGCAACACCAATCACAATAATGGTACGCTGTTTGGCTAAATGAAATCCCAGTGACTGTGCGGTTTCTTCACCTAAACTCAGAGCATTTAAAAATCGACCGCTACTTAAAATCAGTAACCAGCCCAACACCATAAACGGAGTGGCTAATTGAACATCAGCTAAACTGCGATTGGCTAATGACCCCAGCAACCAGTAAACCATTTCTGACATAGCATAAGGGTTAGGGGCAAAGTTGAGTGCCAGGGAGATTAATGAGGATGCAACCGCATTTACGGCAACCCCCGCCAGCAAGAGTGTCATTACATTGCTTTTATAGCCGCCGATCATAAAAATTAATACGACCGAAATAGCTGCGCCCACCATACCAGCAGCAGGTACGGCAAACCAAACCACAGCACCCCAGCCAAAATATAAAGCGATAACAGAACCCAGTGCTGCACAGTTAGAGACGCCGACCAAACCCGGGCCTGCTAGCGGGTTACGCAGTAAGCCCTGCATGGCAGCGCCTGCCAAACCTAGGGTTGCTCCCACCACGATAGCCAACAAGGCGCGGGGCAGGCGTATTTCGCTCAAAATCATTGCTGGCAGTGTGTGAGTGCTATTAAGGCTATCACTAAAGGCTTGGGTGATATTGATATCCGCGGGGCCAATATGTAATGCCATAAAAAATAAGGCGGCGGTTGCTAGCGCCATCAGTGACAGCAAATAGACTTGGCGAATAATCATTGGCGTTGTTCCGCCAGTGTCAGAATCGCTTTGCTGGCCAGTGGGCCGGGGCAGATCCAGTGGCTGGTAGGCACGCTGACTAAATTATTGTGACCTAATAAGCGTTTTAAAACAGGGTGGGTAACAAAACTTTGTGCCAGAGAGTTTTGATTGGGAATATCTTCATCAATAACCACCACATCGGGGTTGGAGATAACTAATTGCTCCAGGGAAACATTCCCATAGTAATCGATCCCCAGTTCTGCGCCGAGGTTGCGATAACCGGCAGCATTAAAAATTTCATTTTTTAAGGTGAACTTACCGGCGGTATAACCGTTGGGTCCATAACTGATAGCCAGTTGGGGCGGTAGTTTTGCCACCATGTTTTTAGCCTTGGCAATATCCGCCTGCATAGACTTAATTAATTGTTCTGCCCGTTCGGCTTCGCCTACCGCTTTGCCAATATCCCGGGCGAGTGTTTCAGCTTCTTTCAGTGTGGTAGGGGAATCAAAGGTGGTGGTTGGGTAACCCAGTTGCGCCATCATGGGTACGACGTTACCTGTACTATATTTTGAGCCAATAATTAAGTCGGGCTTGAGAGGGACGATACTTTCGGCTAAACCGGTATGGGTTGTTAAGCCCTGTGCTGTTTGCCATTCAAAAGAATAAATGGGGTCTACGCTTAGAAAGGTGATAGCGGCAATGCGTTCTTTTTCTACCAACTTTAATAGAATTTGATCGGTGCAAAGAGAGAGTGAGACAATGCGCTGCGGTTTAGCATTAGTCTCAGCCTGACAGCCGAGTGCTGTCAGCAATAAAAGGGCTGATGCTATATATGCAGCGCCGAATTTCACAAATCAACACCTTCACGGGCCTTAACGCCAGCACGGAAAGCATGTTTAACATCTTTAATTTCAGAAACGGTATCGGCAATATCGCGAATACCTGTGCCGCCGCCGCGACCGGTAACAATCACGCTCATTTCTCTGGGGCGGTCTTTAATAGCATTAAGGATTTTATCTTCATCAAGATATTTATAAGCCAGCATATAGGTCAGTTCATCCAGAACCACTAAACGCAAAGATTCATCCTGCAACATTCTTTCCGCTTCTACCCAGGTGCGTTCCGCTGCGGCGATATCGCTTTCTCTATCTTGGGTGTTCCAGGTAAAGCCGGTACCCATTTGGTAGAAATCTACCTCGGGATGTTTGTCGCGGATAAAGATTTCTTCGCCGGAAAGCTGCACGCCTTTGATAAATTGTACAACGCCGACTTTATGGCCATAGCCAATACTGCGCATTACCATACCAAAGGCTGAGCTGGATTTTCCTTTGCCGTCACCGGTTAATAAAATAACGACGCCGCGCTCTTCATCGGCTTTGGCGATTTTGTCATCGACCTTGGCCTTTTGTTTTTCCATGCTTTTTTTATGGCGGGTGTTTTTATCGGTCATGATAGGGTTTCTCTTTTAGTCAACTAAAGAAGGCGGATCCCTTCTTTAGTTGTATCTTTGCAGTAGTCTAGAGCTTGGGAGTATAAACAACCGAAAACAAAACTTCTAATCCGGGCTGTTTGTAATCACCAAGGCCAGTGAAAGAGGATGCCTGAGTTAGTACATAATCTTTCTCAAAGATATTGTCTGCTTTAAGTTGAAGCTTCCACTCATCACTTACCGTATAGGCCGTACGAAGTGCTACGGTGCCATAACCACTTAACTCTGAGTTGTTAGCCGCATCATTATAACGACTGCTGGAGGCATAGAATGTAGCGCCCACTGACCATTGGTCAAAGCTGCGGTCGATATCGATATTTAAGATTTCATCTGGACGACGGGCAAGGTTATTGCCTGTTTTGTCATCCTCGGAATCTAAAGCTGTGATGGCAGTATTGACAGTCCAGCCAGCAATTTCAGTTTCAAGTGAAATTTCTATGCCTTCAATTGTTGCTGAAGCTATTTGATCGTTAACAAAGATAGCGCTGTTATATTGAATCAGGTTCTCAATATCGTTTTGAAAAACACTGACTGACCAGTTATAGCCAGCGTTAAAACCTTTAACTGCTATCTCATAGGTTTCTGTTTCTTCCGGTACCATAGTTGGGTCACCAAAGTTAGGGAAGTACAGATCGTTAAAAGTTGGTGCTTTAAAAGCCTCGCCATAGCTTGCAATCACTTTAAGCTCGCTATTGATAGCGTAACCGCCAGCCAGATTATAGGTTTCGTAATTACCAAACTGTTCATTATCATCATGACGAGCACCGAGGTTGACCGAGAAGTCACCATGATTCAGTTGCAGCTGAGCAAAGTAACCATCGTTGTCACGTTCATCAACATCATAATCAGTAGTGCCGCTAACTTCTTCGTTGAGGAAGTCATAACCTATGGTTAAAAGCAGCTCTTTATTGATTTGGATATTGTTCAGCCAGCTGATGTCAGTTTTTTCTGTATTAAATTCCCCGCCGCTGGTGGTTGTTAGCATGTCGATGTTATCGGCTAAAGTTTCAGATTCATCTTTTGATTTGCCTGCGCTTAATATGCTGGTCCAGTTACTGGTGATATCCAGTGAGCCTGTCAGGTTCAATGCTTCGGTGCTTGTATCGGAATAGGGTGAGCACAGTACTGAGGCAAAAGTTATCTGTGCACTACAGCTATTATCATATTCAGACTCTGATTCGCTAAGTTGGTAGCTTAGCGAAATATTGAGATCTTTGTTGATATCAATTGCACCATTGAAGCCGATAGCAGTTTGCCTAAAGGCGTCATTATCGTCACTTGGAAGGGTGGTTGTTTCAGAGTTGTCATAACCGCCGGTGTACTCGTATGAAGCAGTAAGGTTTGCCTGGTAGTTGCTACCACGCTGGCCATAACTGACAGATGCCTGGTTACTATTGTTGTTACCAACACCGCCTTTGATGCTCAGTGGAGTGTCGCTGTTGGCTTTGCGGGTAATGATGTTAACTACGCCACCAATAGCGTCTGAGCCGTATAGGCTGGATTTTGGTCCGCGAACAATTTCTACGCGCTGGATAAGTTCGGGGTCGATTTTTTCTAATGGTGAGCTACCCAGAGTTGAGCTGCCAATGCGAATACCATCGACCAGAAATAGGGTGTGGTCGGTTTGATTGCCACGCAGGGAAACGCCCGTTGATGATCCGCGGCCACCATTACTGGTAATGCTCATGCCAGCGGCTTTGCTTAACAGTTCAGCTAAGCTGCGAGCTTGGAATCTCTCAATCTCTTCTCGCGTGAAGACGGTAACGGATGAAAGCGTATCTGCAATGCTTTGTTCGGTACGCGTGGCGGTGATAATGATTTCTTCGGCTTTGCTATTACTGCGCTCGGTTGTTTGAGTTTCGGCAATAGCGTTGCTCGACAGCGCTACGGCTATCGCTAATGATAAAGATTTGTTCATGGTTGTTCCTCAATGCAAGGGGGGTTAAAAACCCATAAAAAGTGCATGAGGGAGGGAATAGCGTGGAAGTTGGAAAAGACCACTGACGACGCCCTCCGCATCATCGTTGTGCACCTCAAAAGTGGTGCGCTGCAAAAGGCTGGTATCGGGCTTCTGGTGATTAACCAGTTACCGTTGCGGGGGCAGCGCCGGATTTGAACCGGACTTCCCATTTCAGTGATTTAACGAAAATCGTTAGATCAACACCTGCTACAGTTGGCGCGCACTGTAGGTTTTTGGGGGGGTAAAGTCAAGTTACACACCCCGTCATTCTCGCCCTTACCGTCATTCCCGCGCAGGCGGGAATCCAGTGCTGTAGATTTTCGCTTTGG
>JAAELM010000445.1 GCA_024226635.1 Oceanicoccus sp.
CCTTCGCGGGAATGACGCACTGGTTTAAAAAATATCCTCTACCATCACTTCTTCAGATTGGTTGAGGTCTCCGGAAAGATCTTCGTTATCAGCTTCCATGGTGGGGGCGAGCTCCTCCCTAAAGATTTCAAAGATGGCATTGGATTGGCCGGGCTTGGCGAGTAGACCCGTTGTTGGGTCGATCTTAACGGTGACAATACCTTCGGGTTGCTTGGGGGTGATTTCTGGTCGGCCTTTCAGGGCGACACGCATATAGTCAATCCAGATCGGCAAAGCCGCTGAGCCGCCATATTCTCTATTGCCAAGCACACCGTTTTTATCAAAGCCAAACCATGCTGTGGTAACAATGCCGCCGCCATAACCGGAAAACCAGGCATCGGTAGGGCCATTGGTGGTACCCGTTTTACCCGCAAGGTCGTCTCGGCCAAGGCTTCTGGCTTTGCGGCCAGTGCCTTTTTTGACTACATCGCGCATCATGCTATCGATGATATAAGCCACTCTGGGTTCGATAACACGCTCTGCTTCTGGCAGGCTTAACTCTTCTTCTTCCGCGTCGGCCTGTTCCAGAATATCCTCAAGGGTGGCCAGTTCTTCGGTGGCCTCGGTGGAAGGCTCAACCGGCTCTTCGCAGTTGCGACAAACGGTGGCAGGGGTGGCCTCATAAAGGAGGTTGCCATCGATGTCATTAATGCGCTGGATTAAAAATGGCTCAACACTAAAACCTCCATTAGCCAGCACGGAGTAACCACTTACTATCTCTAGCGGGGTTAGCGAGTGGCTGCCCAGTGCCAGAGAGAGGTCTCGAGGCAGTTGGCTGGGGTCAAAGCCAAACTTCTCAACATAGTTAATGGTTTTGGAAATTCCCAGACTTCTCAGTAAGCGTATCGATACCAAATTGCGAGATTTAAACAGGGCATAACGCAGTCGCGTGGGGCCGTAAAATTTACCGCCATCATTGGTGGGGCGCCAAGTGCTTTCCAGGCTCGCATCTTTAAACACGATGGGGGCATCATTGATGGTGCTGGCAGGGGTAAAACCATTGGCCAGGGCTGCGGTATAAACAAAGGGCTTAAAATTCGAGCCAGGTTGGCGAGTGGCCTGGGTGATACGGTTAAATTTACTCTGGCCATAGTTAAAGCCACCGACCAGACTAAGGACTGCGCCATTATCAGCATCTAAAGAAACCAAAGCGGCCTGGGCTGCCGGTAACTGAGTGAGATACCAACTGCTGTCGGTTTGCTGCTGCACTCGAATTACATCACCCACAGCAACCACATCGCTGGCTGTTTTGGGGTTGGGCCCTAATTGATCAACGGTTATATAGGGGCGCTTGCCTTTGAGGCCGTTCTCCCAGGCAATTTCAATCGCATTGCCATTGGCCAATAACGCTGTCGCAGATTGTTCTTGCACATCAATAACAACAGCGGGAACAAGATCGCCAGGTTTAGAGGCCTTGCGCAGTGCTGCCAACCATTCCGTGTAGTCCGGCTCAGTATCAATCTCCTGTCCGGTTTCTGCCGTAGTCTCGCCAGCGAGATTCTGTTCAGGCCCGCGATAGCCGTGCCGTTTGTCATAGGCGAGCAAGCCGCTGATAACCGCCTTGGTAGCGCTATCTTGCAGTTCACTATTGATGGTGGTGTATACCCTGAAGCCATCTGTGTAGGTCGCCCGCCCATAGCGGTTAAGCATGTCTTTTCTCACCATTTCGGCGATATACGGTGCATATAGCTCCACTTTAGAGCCGTGATAAGTGGCGCTAATCGGGCTGCTAATAGCTTCGATATGCTCGCTGTCGTCAATATATTGTAAATCCAGCATACGATTTAAAATCCAGTTACGGCGGATAATAGCGCGAGATGGGTTAACCAGTGGGTTATAGGCAGAGGGGGCTTTTGGCAGCCCTGCAATCATGGCTAGCTGGGCTAAATCCAGCTCGTTAATCGATTTGCCGTAGTACACCAGGGCGGCGGCTTCAATACCGTAAGCGCGATTGCCCAAAAAGATTTTATTCACATATAGCTCAAGGATTTCTTGTTTGGGCAGCTCTCGCTCAATTTGCAGGGCTAGTAGTATCTCATTGAATTTCCTTGAAAAAGTCTTCTCAAAACTCAGGAAATAGTTCTTTGCTACCTGCATGGTGATGGTGCTACCACCGGTTTTTATTGAGCCGCTTACCAATAATTGCGAGGCAGCGCGCAGCAGGCCTTTTATATCCACACCATGATGATCAAAGAAGCGGTCATCTTCAGCGGCCAATATGGCTTGTACGAATTGATTAGGGATTTGATCATAGGCGATGGGGCTTCTGCGCTTTTCGCCAAATTCGCCGATAAGTTGACCATCGGTAGAGAAAACACGCAATGGTGTTTGTAATTGCACGTCTTTAAGCACATCGACTGGCGGTAATTTAGGGCTAAGGTATAAATAGGCGCTGACTAATATTAATAAGGCACCGGTGGATGCTGATAGCATTAACCATAAAATGATTCTGGTGAAATTTGTGATATGAGCCATACTTTTCCAGTTGCGTTGATCGTGGTTCGATACTTTACTTTAAGTCACTACGTTAAGTCAGTATTTTAAGCCAGTACTTTAAGTCAGTGAGCCAAAGCGTGAAATTATGGACACTTTTTTATGATGATTAATTTGCGCAATCCCCATACGTGATATTTAATGTAACTTATGTAAGTGAGCTTCTAAGTTACGGACGCAAAAAGGAAATTTACTGTGTTAGGCAGTCTAATAGGAAAAAAGAAATTGACCCCGGTTTTGGGGGTGGACATAAGCTCCACCTCAGTAAAGCTTCTGGAGATTAGTAAAAGTGGCGACCAATACAAGGTCGAGAGCTATGCAGTGGCGTCCTTGCCACCCAATGCTGTGGTGGAGAAAAATATCGCAGAGTTAGAAGGTGTAGCTGAATCTGTCACCAAGGCCTATGAGCGCTCCAAGTCGAAAATGAAGACAGCGGCGGTGGCCGTTGCCGGATCGGCGGTCATTACCAAGTTGATCGATATGCCCGATGGCCTCAATGACGACAACATGGAAACCCAGATTACCCTGGAAGCTGACCAATATATTCCCTACCCCCTGGATGAAGTTGCCATAGACTTTGAGGTGCAGGGCGAGTCGGAACATAACCCTGAGCAGGTTGAAGTCCTGCTGGCAGCCTGCCGTCGGGAAAACGTCGAGCTGCGAGTTGACGCCCTGGAGATGGCAGATATCACGGCCAAAGTTGTTGATGTCGAAGCCTATGCCATTGAGCGCACCTTTGACTTGATTCGCCCACACCTGGATTGTGATGAAGACAGTGCTATAGCCATTGTCGATATCGGTTCTACCATGACCACTTTAAGTGTGTTGGTCGATGGCCAAACCGTTTATACTCGTGAGCAATTATTTGGCGGACGCCAGCTTACCGAAGAAATTCAACGTCGTTACGGTCTTTCTTTAGATGAGGCAGGCCTGGCCAAGAAGCAAGGCGGATTACCCGACGACTATGAGCCTGAAGTACTTGAGCCGTTTAAGGATGCAGTCGTACAGCAAGTGACTCGCTCCTTGCAGTTTTTCTTCTCTTCCAGTCAGTACAATGATGTTGATCATATCGTGTTAGCTGGCGGCGTAGCTTCAATGACCGGCTTAGCTGACATTGTTCAGGATAAACTAGGTACTCCCACCACATTGGCGAACCCTTTTACCAATATGTCGGTGGCATCTAGGGTTGATGCCATGTCATTAAGTAATGATGCTCCTTCACTGATGGTCGCCTGCGGTTTGGCGCTAAGGAGTTTCGATTAATGGCTAATATCAATTTACTTCCCTGGCGCGAAGAGCGACGCCAGGAACTAAAACAAGCCTTTTTGGTTGTTCTGGGTGTGATTGCAGCGCTTGGTTTCGCCTTGGTGATGTTGGCGGATATGATCGTAAATAGTGCTATCGATCACCAGGACTCCAGAAATAAATACCTGGAAAAACAAATCAGCGAATTAGAGCTGCAAGTTAAAGAAATTCGCGAGCTGAAAAAGAAAAAGCAAGAGCTTTTGGACCGTATGAAAGTTATCCAGGAGCTACAGGGCAACAGACCCATTATCGTTAGAATTTTCGATGAAATGGTAAGAAGCTTGCCTGATGGCGTTTTTTACAATCAATTATCCCGCAGTGCAAATGCGATTAATTTGATGGGTATTGCTGAGTCCAATAACCGAATTTCAAGCCTGATGCGTAAGGTTGATAAGTCCGAGTGGTTTGATGACCCGAATTTAACTGCGGTAACCGCCAACCCGCAATTTGGCGAGCAGGCGAGTGAATTTTCAATGTCATTTAACATTAGCACTCCTTCCGGCAACGAAGAAGGGGAGAAATAATTGATGTCATTTAACGATGCAATACAAGAACTCAAAGACTTTGATGTTAATGATTTAGATCTGGAGAATGTTGGCTCATGGCCAATCATGATAAAAACGATTGTTTGGGTTGCGGTTTTTATCGGGGTATTAGCGGCAGGCTATTTTTACGATGTTGCCGATCTGCAAAATGAGTTAGCCAAATCTGAAAAGAAAGAACAAGATCTTAAATCACAATTTGAACGCAAGGCTTTTCAGGCGGCAAACCTGAAGGCTTACCGCAAACAAATGGAAGAAATGGAAGAATCATTTGGCGCACTAATTAGCCAGCTACCTAGTGATACTGAAGTCCCTGGGCTACTGGAAGATATTACCAACAAAGGTCTGGCCAGCGGCTTGGAAATTAGCAGCATTACCTTGGGTAATGAGCGGGCTGAAGAATTCTATATTGAGTTGCCGATCCAGATTGAAGTCAGTGGCAATTACCATGATCTGGGCTCCTTTGTTAGCGGTATTGCCGGCCTTCCTCGAATTGTCACACTGCATGACTTTCAAATTGCTAAACAAAAAGACTCTTCCGCACTGACTATGAAAATCACAGCCAAGACCTATCGCTATAAGGATTTGGAGGTGGACGATGCCTAATGTCTTTTCAAAAATTTTATTAGTAGTTTCTGTTATCACCCTTACTGCCTGTGGTGGCGGCGGTTATGAGGATCTCGATGATTTTATGGCGGAGAAAAAGTCCCGCCCTGCCGGTCTGATCAAGCCTATTCCAGTCTTTAAAGCTTATAAAGCTTTTACCTATAGCGCATCAGCTCTGCGTAGTCCTTTTGAAAGGCCCGTAGAAGTGACAGAGATTACGCGCTTACGTATGGCCAGCAATGTTAAACCTGATCCCAATCGTACTAAAGAATATCTGGAGCAGTTTCCCCTGGATTCTTTATCTATGGTGGGGACTTTGCAGCAAGGGGATGCTTTATGGGCCCTGATGCAAGATGAAACAGGCGGTGTCCATCGCATTAAATTGGGCGACTATGTAGGGCGCAATCATGGCCGTATTGTTGAATCAACGGAGACCTATGTTTCGGTAATTGAAATAGTACCTAATGGTGTGGACGGTTGGATAGAAAGACCAAGAACCATTCAGTTAAAGACAATAGAAGAAGAGTAAGAGCGGAGATTTCCATGGATATTGTAAACAAACATTTGAGTTCAAATACTGGGGGCTGTTTTTTCAGGTCACTGCCTATATTAAGGACTCTTTCGCTATTACTATGCGCATTGTTTGCTGGTACGGCTTTTAGTGCCGTCAACTTAACGGATGTTAAATTTAGTTCTCAGCCTGGCGGTCGCTTTGAAGTGCGCCTGGATTTTGATGGTACGCCACCAAAGCCCAAAGGCTACAATATTGAAAAGCCAGCAAGAATTGCCCTCGACTTCGCCGGCGTCTCTAGCAAGCTGGAGCAGAAAAAATTCCCACTCTCGTATGGTAACGCTAGCAGCGCGGTAATTTTAGAAGCCGGTGGTCGCACGCGAATGATCTTAAATTTAGTGGAGTTGGCACCTTATCAAACCCGCATTGAGGGCAATAGCCTGTATGTTGATGTGGGTGATTCCGGTGTTCGTGAATACTTAAAACCTACCAAAGAAAATCCTGTTTTATCAGTGGCCTCTGCAAAGCCTGCCACGGTGGGTAATGAAATCGTTGATGTTGATTTCAAGCGTGGTGATCAAGGTGAAGGCCGCTTAGTAATTAACCTGGCTAATCCTAAAGCTGGTATTAATGTTTTTGTTGAAGGCGGCTTTATCAAAGTTGACTTTGATGATGTCAGTCTGCCCGAGCGTTTTCAGCGTCGTTATGATGTTAGCGATTTTGCTACTCCGGTTCAGTCGGTTGAAGCCCAGCCTAGCGAAGGTGGTGCATTATTCTCTTTGAAAGCCGGTGGTGATTACGATTACCTGGCCTACCAGACCGATAACGAGTATGTAGTCAGTGTTAAGCCTCTTACCGTTGAAGAACTTGAGTTGAAGAAAAAAGAGTTCGCCTATGTGGGTGACAAGTTATCGCTAAATTTCCAGGATATTGAAGTTCGTGCCGTACTGCAGTTAATTGCTGACTTTACCAGCCTTAACCTGGTGGCCAGTGATACGGTTTCTGGTCGTATTACTTTAAGACTTCAGAATGTACCTTGGGACCAGGCTCTGGATTTAGTACTAAAAACCAAAGGTCTGGATAAGCGCCAAAACGGCAATGTATTGATGGTGGCTCCTGCGGCAGAAATTGCCGAGAGAGAGCGTCAGGAAATTGAGAATAACAAACAGATAGAAGAGTTGGCGCCACTGCAAACAGAATATATCCGTATTCGTTATGCGGATGCCCGTGAAATGTATAAGTTATTTGGTAGCGAAGGCAGCGGTGGCGGTGATGAAGTAGCAACCACAAGTTTGTTGTCGCCTCGTGGCAGCGTGATTGTTGATGAGCGCACTAACTCACTATTAGTGACAGAGACGGCCCAGAAGCTTCAGGAATTTCGTCGCGTAGTTCGCTTGCTGGATGTACCTGTTAGACAGGTATTGGTTGAAGCCCGAATCGTTATTGCCAACTCCAGTTTTGATGAAGAGCTAGGTGTGCAGTGGGGTGCTTCAGGTATCAATGAGATTAACGGTGATGATTCGTTATTCTTTGGTGGTAATACTGAATCGATTATTAGCAGTCGTAACTCGGTTGCCCAGGCTGCCCTGGACCTTGCCCAAGGTAATGATTTGTCAGAACCTGTACTTGCGCCGGATGCACTGAACGTCGACTTGGGTGTTGCCAACCCAACAGGTAGTGTGGCGGTAGGCTTTGTTAATCAGGATGTTATTTTACAGATGGAATTAAATGCACTGGAATCACAAGGTCGCGGTGAAATTGTTTCACAGCCAAAAGTCATTACCGGTGATAAGCAAGAAGCGGTTATCAAGTCTGGTTCTGAAGTTCCTTACCAGGAATCTTCAGCCAACGGTGAAACCACCATCTCGTTTAAAGAGGCGGTATTGAAATTACAGGTAACCCCAAGTATTACTCCTGATGATCGCATCATTATGACGTTGGAAATTAATCAGGATTCCATCGGTGACTTAGTACCATCAGGCAATGGTGGCGTTGTGCCGACTATAGATACTACTGAACTCACCACGCAAGTTCTTGTGGGTAATGGCGAAACCGTTGTACTGGGCGGTGTGTTCCGTACCGTTGATGTTGAGTCAGAATCTAAAGTCCCGGTATTAGGTGATATTCCTTATCTGGGCCGTTTGTTTACTAACACCTCAGTGACGCAAGAAAAGACTGAGACATTAATTTTTATCACGCCAAGAATTCTGGCTGATACGCTTATCGACTAAAATAAAATTGGCAATAATACACCTTACAACAATACACCTGAAAACAGCATGAAATCTTCTTCCAACGTTTTTCTTGTCGGTCCTATGGGGGCCGGCAAATCTACCATCGGGCGGTTATTAGCCGCCGATCTTCGTTTAGACTTTAAAGATACTGATAAAGAAATTGAAGACCGCAGTGGCGTCGATATTCCCTGGATTTTTGATATGGAAGGGGAGGCGGGTTTTCGTGATCGTGAAGCGGCGATGCTGGATGAATTAACCCAGCTGGATAAAACCTTGTTGGCAACTGGCGGCGGCGTAATCCTTAAGCCGGAAAACCGCAAAGCTATGGCTGGCCGAGGGAGAGTAGTTTATCTGATGACCTCCATCGACGAACAAGTACGCAGAACTGCCAGAGATAAAAAGCGCCCTTTGCTTAATACCGAGGAGCCTCGTAAGGTATTGACCGACTTGATGAACCTTCGCCATCCTTTATACGAAGAAATCGCGGACTATGTGATTGATACCGATGGTCGCAGTCCAAAATCTGTTGCACAAGAACTGACCCGGATGCTTTCGTCGTAAAAGCTGACTCAAAATCCGGGACAGCGGTTTATCTTATAAGAGCGAATGTGTTCTAATATCGCATTCACATAACACCCTCAAGTTAATCAAGTTAAGCCATATCATGCAAACGCTCAGTGTCGACTTAGGTGATAGAAGCTACCCGATCTATATCGGCGAAGGCTTATTGAGCCAGCCAGAATTACTCCTTAACCATATTACGGGTCGCCAGGTGCTGGTGGTGAGTAATGAAACTGTAGCTCCCATCTACCTTGCCAAAATTAGAGAGAGTCTGTCAGGTTTACAATATTCAGAAGTGATATTGCCGGACGGTGAGCAGCATAAATCACTGGAAGTGTTGAGTGCTATTTACGATAAACTACTGGAAGATAAGCATAATCGCACCACTACATTAGTGGCCTTGGGTGGCGGTGTGATCGGTGATATGACTGGCTATGCGGCGGCGAGCTACCAACGCGGCGTTAACTTTATCCAGATTCCCACTACTTTATTATCCCAGGTAGACTCTTCTGTTGGCGGCAAAACCGGTGTTAACCACCCCTTAGGTAAAAATATGATTGGGGCTTTTCACCAGCCACAATGTGTTATTGCCGATACCAACACCCTAACGACTTTGCCCCAGCGCGAACTATCGGCGGGTATTGCCGAGGTCATCAAATACGGTTTGATATGCGATGCTGACTTTTACCAATGGCTAGAGCAGCATATAGAAGAACTGTTAGCCTGCAACCAGACTAAGCTGGCAGAGGCTATTTACCGCTCCTGCGAAAATAAAGCCAAAGTCGTAGCCAGTGACGAGCGTGAAGCGGGTATTCGGGCTATCCTTAATTTAGGTCATACCTTTGGTCATGCGATAGAAACGGCGCAAG
>JAAELM010000446.1 GCA_024226635.1 Oceanicoccus sp.
ACCGCTGATTATTAACTCGAGTAAAACCGCAGCGGAAATAAAAGCGCTGCAAGCCGAGCTGGCTATTGAGCAGGCCTTTATTTGTGAAAATGGCGCCGCGGTCTATCAGGCGGGAGAGCAGGGTAGCTATCATACTTTTGCCAGGCCAAGGGCAGAGGTGTTAGAGGTAATTAATAGCTTAAGGCAATCGTCACAGTATCAATTTACCGGCTTTGCGGATTGCGATGCCGAGGGCATACAGGCAATGACCGGCCTGTCCCTTGAGCAATCCCTGTTGGCGAGTGAGCGAGGTTTTAGCGAACCTTTATTGTGGCAGGATACCGAGCCGAGATTGCAGGCGTTTATCCAACAGTTGGCAGGCTATGGTTTGGTCGCCCAGCAGGGCGGGCGTTTTCTCAGTGTTATGTCCGCCGTCGATAAGGCCAGTGCCATGCAGTGGTGGTGCAGGCAGTATTATCCCGGCGTCAAAACCATTGCGCTGGGGGATAGCCCTAACGACCAGGCTATGCTAAATGCGGCGGATATTGCGGTGCTGATTCAATCGAGCCGTTCAGCGTCTATGCAGATAGCCGGACCAGAAAAAATTATCAGCACAACACTAACTGGCCCCGCAGGCTGGCAACAGGCAATGGATCAACTATTGCCGTTATTTATTGATTAAAAACCTGGAGATAACCATGGCTGACTTTCATCAAAATGGCATGATTACAACCTTGCATAATATTGCCAAACGGCCACTGGCCGACCTGGAAGCTGAGCTGGAGAGTTTTAAACAGTCGCGACCCATGGGGCTGGTGCTGCCCTCGCTGTATTCCGAATTACAAACCGAGGCGCTGGCCAATATTGTCGAAGAGCTAACCAAGGTGGGGTATCTCAATGAAATTGTTATCGGTTTGGACCGTGCCAATCTTGAAGAATATCAACATGCGTTACAGTATTTTAGCAAGCTGCCCCAGCGCCATCGCATTTTATGGAATGATGGCCCCAGGTTAATGGCCCTGGATGGCAAACTTAAAGAGCTGGGCCTGGCACCAAAAGAAATGGGTAAGGGGCGAAATGTCTGGTACTGCTATGGCTATACACTGGCCTCTAAACGAGCCGAAGCTGTAGCCTTGCACGACTGTGATATTGTCACCTATAACCGTGAACTATTGGCGCGGCTGATTTATCCAGTGGCCAACCCGACATTTAGTTATGAATTCTGCAAAGGTTTTTATCCGCGTATAGCCGATAATAAAATGGGTGGCCGTGTCAGTCGCTTATTTGTTACACCATTATTGCGGGCATTAAAAAAGGTCTGTGGTTATAGCGACTTTCTTGAATTTCTGGATAGCTTTCGCTACCCATTGGCCGGTGAGTTTTCAATGCGTGTCGATGTGATTAATGATTTACGGATACCCAGTGATTGGGGGCTGGAAGTCGGGGTGCTCTCGGAAATGCAGCGCAACTACTCCACCAACCGTTTGTGTCAGGTAGATATAGCCGATGTCTACGACCATAAACATCAGGACCTGTCGCTAACTGATGTGGAGCAGGGGCTGTCGAAAATGAGTACCGATATCGCCAAGGCGATTTTTAGAAAGCTGGCTACCAATGGTGAAATATTTTCTACCGAAAAATTCCGCACTATTAAAGCCACCTATTTTCGCGTGGCGCTGGACTTTATAGAAACCTATCACAACGATGCCCTGATCAATGGCCTTAAGCATGATCGTCACAGTGAAGAACAGGCAGTAGAATTATTTGCCCAAAATGTAATGCGTGCAGGAGATTACTTTTTGGAAAAGCCGATGGATACACCGTTTATCCCCAGTTGGAACCGAGTGATTAGTGCGGTTCCTGATATATTGGAACAACTTAGAACGGCCGTTGAAGAAGATAGCCAGGAATTTGGCCAGTAGAAAAATATGTCAAACCACAAGAAACCAGAGTTACAACGTCGTATTGTCGAGCATCTTTCGGGATTATATCCACAGCACAATCTTGCTCAGTTGGCTGGTCAACTTATTGTTGCCATGGGCATTGAACCCGAAAGCCCCGCTCCCCAGCCCCATCGCAACCTTTGGGATCAATCCGACAGTGTTTTAATTACCTATGGCAATAGCGTTGTTAAGGATAATGAAAAGCCGCTAAGAACCCTCAAGCGTTTTATTGACCAGCATTTAAAAGATGCTATCAATAGCGTGCATATTTTACCGTTTTTCCCTTATAGCTCCGACGATGGTTTTTCAGTAATGGACTATCTAATGGTCAATCCATCGCTTGGGGAGTGGGAAGATATTACGGCCATTGCCGATGATTACCGATTAATGGCCGACCTGGTGATTAATCATATGTCGGCTCGTAGCCGCTGGTTTGATAATTTTAAGAAGCGGATTGACCCGGGCAAGGATTATTTTTTTGAGGCCAGCCTCGAAGATGATCTTAGTGCCGTGGTCAGGCCAAGAAACTCACCGTTATTAACCCGTGTTGATACCGCCGACGGGGAGCGTTTTGTCTGGTGTACCTTTAGTGCAGACCAAGTGGATTTAAACTTTAAAAATCCAAAAGTCCTGAAAGAGTTTGTTAATATTATCCGTCATTACCTGGAGCGTGGCGTTAAAATATTTCGTATTGACGCGGTGGCTTTTCTCTGGAAAGAGGTGGGCACTCCAAGTATTCATTTGCAGCAAACCCATGAGGTGATCAAATTGCTGCGAACGCTGATTGAGCATCACACCCCTGATGCCATTATTATCACCGAAACCAATGTGCCCAACCGTGAAAACCTGACCTACTTTGGCAATGCTAATGAGGCGCACATTATTTATAACTTTTCCCTGCCGCCGTTATTGTTATATACCTTGCTCAGCGGTGACTGCAGACATTTAAAAACCTGGATGATGAGTATGCCTCCGGCCCAGGCAGGCACTGCCTATTTAAATTTTATGGCCTCCCATGATGGTATTGGCCTGCGACCCCTGGATGGTTTGGTCGATGATAAGCACCGCGAGGAAATGGTTGCGGCGATTAAGAAATTTGGCGGCAAAGTGACTTACCGCAAATCACGGGAAGGGGTGGACAAAGCCTATGAAATTAATATTGCCTTATATGATGCTTTAAAGGGCACGATGGATGGCGGCCCCGACCACTTGCAGAGTCAACGGTTTATCTGTGCCCATTTAATAATGATGGCGTTGGAAGGTATTCCCGCTATGTATATTCATAGTTTTATCGCTACAGAAAATGATTATGCCAAATTGGAAAATACTGGACATAACCGGGCTATTAACCGGCATATATGGGAAGAAGATTCTTTGCATAAAGCGCTGTTGGATAGTGATGGACATCACCAGAAAATTTTCGAATCCCTGACAGAGACCCTACGCCTGCGTTGCCAACAACCGGCTTTCCATCCCAACGCCACTCAATTTACCCTGCATTTAGGCGCCGGTGTATTTGCCTTTTGGCGGCAAAGCATTCAGCGGGAGCAAAGTATTTTTTGTTTAAGCAATGTTACCCGCAGCGAGCAATTGATTAACCTGGCGGATATTAATTTAATTGGTACTGACCAGTGGAAAGATTTATTAAGTGGAGAAACATTAAAAGACTTGGAAGGGCGGTTAAAGCTTAGCCCTTATCAAACGGTCTGGTTGACCAATTTGGTGACTGAGAGCGATCGTCATTCCCGCGTAGGCGGGAATCCAGTGCTGTAGATTTCCGCTTTAGCGGAAATAACAGCATAAACACGCAGGCTGTATTTCCGCCTGCGCGGGAATGACGGCAGTTGTAGGGTGGAATATATTCCACCAATCCTAGAACTTGGCTCCTACCCAAACCCAGACTTTATCGGTATCCACATAGTTTTTAGCACCACCATTGGCGGCATCGTTAGCGCTATAGGCTGCATACTTAATACCCGCTGAATAGTGTTTACCAAATTTTTTGCCATAGGAAATATTAATCTCATCACCAAAGTCATCGCTGATATCGCTGTCTTCATCGGCTGAGAAGTCATGGTAGGCAACAACCCACTTACCGCCGGCTAATTTACCGGAAACGGATGCGTAGACATCGACCAGGCCTTCATTGGGAGTACCCAGGAACTGATCACTCCAACCATTAAAGGCATGTAAGGTAGCCAGTGGTGTGGAAAAACCAAAATTTCCGTCATCGGAACCCAGTACTTCATAACCCAGTTTTGCGGTAATGCCGCCAATCACTGCGCCGCCTTCCAGCAACATATAATCCGCTTCCAGATCTTCAGCGCCCTGGCTGGATTTTTCCTGGCTAGCAAATTCCGCGGTATACATCAGTTTGATATCCCCGGTACTGGTAGCGCCTTTAAGGCGAACACCAAAAGTATCAAAGGCTAATTCAGCATCGGTATCTTCTTCTAACAGATAGGCATAGCCGGTAAGGGTACCTAGTGCGGTTTTATAGGAGGCATTGATCAAATGATCTTTAGAATCAATATCTTTTTCTTCTGCAAAAATTCGGTTGCGTTGTTCAATGTAGGCGTATTTAACGGTCAGGTCTTCTAAGGGGCTATAGTCAAAGCTTAAACCATCAAACGTTTGTCTGTCCTGGCGCCAGCCAACATCACCGACAAAGCGAACATTGTCGAGTTTAATTACCTGTCTACCCAGCTTTGAAGTCAGGGTATCTGTTTTATACTGTAGAAAGCCCTGATCTAATTCTGTAGTGCCCGGATCGGCAATCACTGAGTATTCACCACCATTGCCAATGGTATTGTTATAGTCATCAACACCCGCTACAGAACGTGAGTCTTCAAATTCAATGGTTGCAGAAAAGCCATTGGCGGCACCTGTCTTATAACCTAGCCGTGAACGCAAGGTGAGCGCTGCAGCATCATCCAGTCCATTGTCCTGGTCGACGGTCTCATAGCGCATGCGAAAATCGCCATAGGCTGTGCCGCTGGTTAGTGCCTCTGCGATAGCATCACTGAGAACTGTGGGGCTAAAAGTGGTTAAGGCCAGCAGAGATGCCCCCAAAAAGGTTGACTGGCGGTGGGTTAAAAAGGCTTGTGTTCGTTTCATAGTTATTACTCCAGATTATATCAACATTGAATAATGGGTGAGTGGTGAATTTATGCCATTAAGCGGCTTGTTCGGCTTTTTTACTGGCGGCAGACTTGTTGCCGTTGGTAAACGGTTCAACTTTGCGTTGCTTCTCATAAAGGAATCTCAGTACTTCTGAACGGAGGCGGTTGTATTCCGGGTTGTCCGCCAGGTCTAATCGGCTGCGAGGTCTGGGAAGGTTAATATCGAGTATTTCACCAACCGTTGCTGCAGGGCCGTTGGTCATCATCACAATACGGTCAGAGAGCAATACGGCTTCATCCACATCGTGGGTGATCATAATAACGGTATTATTGAGCTCCGCCTGGATCTCCATCAAAGAATCTTGCATATGGGCACGGGTCAGGGCATCCAGTGCACCAAACGGTTCGTCCATCAGTAGCACATCCGGCTGCATAGCCAGGGCACGGGCTATACCTACTCTTTGTTTCATACCACCGGAGATTTCATCGGGGCGTTTATGCATCGCATGATCCATATGAACCAGTTTTAAGTTATGTTCAATCCACTCTTTGGTTTCGCGCCTGCTTTTTGATCTGCCAAACACTTGCTTGACCGCAAGTTCTACATTTTCATAAGCACTAAGCCAGGGCAGCAAGGAATGGTTTTGAAAGACCACCGCCCGCTCCGGCCCAGGTTCCGAGACTTCTTTGCCGTTTAGAATAACGCCACCTTTGGTCGCCTGATATAAACCTGCAACAATATTGAGGACAGTGGATTTACCACAACCGGAGTGGCCAATCAGGGAGACAAATTCGCCTTCACTGATTTTTAAGTCAACATCATCCAGCGCTTTAAAACTTCCCGTAGGTGTAGGAAATTCCATATCGATATGACTTATATCTAGTAACAAACTCATAATATTTTCCTTGCTTAATACATTCTCAATGAGGTTTTCAACGGGGCTTTCAGTAGGTTTTTCAACGTTGTGCCGATGATTTATCCCAGGACACCCAACGCTGTAATTGCAACATCAATCGATCCAGTAAAAAGCCAATAAAACCAATAGTGATAACAGCAGCCATAATGCGGCTTAGTGACTCAGAACTGCCGTTTTGAAATTCGTCCCAGACAAATTTACCCAGCCCCGGATTTTGTGCCAACATTTCAGCGGCGATTAATACCATCCAGGCAACGCTTAGGGATAAACGCATACCGGTAAATATCATGGGGATAGCTGCAGGCAGCACAATTTTTTGCACATGCTTTAAGGCCGGTAAACGCAGTACCCGGCTAACATTCACCAGGTCTTCATCAATACCCGCTACACCTACTGAGGTATTAATTACCATTGGCCAAATACAACATAGGGTCACGGTAATCATCGAATTTAAAAAAGACTTGGCTACTATTGGGTCAGGGCTTATGTATAAAGCACTGACAACCATCGTTACCAATGGCAGCCAAGCCAAGGGAGACACGGGCTTAAAAATTTGGATAATCGGGTTAACAGCCATATTGAGCGTTTTGCTTAAACCAATAGCGATACCCAGGGGAACCGCGATAATGGCCGCCAGTAAAAAACCACTGCTAACCGTAATTAAACTGGTAAAAATTTGGTCGAGAAAAGTTTCCTTGCCGGTATAGCCGCGAATTTTTGCTTGATAGCTGGGGTCTTTAGCCATACGCTCAGCGTTGCGTTTTTCCTGCCGCTGGTAAAATTTATCGGCCTTTTCCCGCTCCGCAACATGTTCGTTATATAAGGCTACGAATTGGGTGCTGACGGCAGAGGGGCCAGGAAATTTACCCAGCGAAGTATTAATATTTTGCGCTGCGCCCGCCCACAGTAAAAGAAACAGGCCAATGCCTAACAGAGGTATGCCCATATTTTTTAGTACATGATTAATCATGGCAGCATATCGAAAGCTTGAGGCCTGATTGGTCAATAATTGTCTGAGAGCGGTTGCAGAACTATTCATGCTCATTACCTGCTATTACAGCAGGTCTCCTTTTTTTAGGCCGATGGGAAAGCTGTTGATATAGGCATTAGGCTTGCTGCCATCAAATTCGACACTGTCAATAAAGTCGCTTTGTGGGGGCTTAAAACCGGTCTCTGTTGCAAAGTTTGGAAAGTCAGCGGCCTTTACTTTTTTCTCAGCAATTAATGACTCGGCAGCTTTTTGGTAAATGTCGGGGCGGTAAACACTTTTCGCCATATCGACATACCAGCTATCAGGCTTGTCTTCAGCGATCTGGCCCCAGCGACGCATCTGTGTCAGATACCAAATAGCATCGGAGTAGTAAGGGTAGGTGGCGTTATAACGGAAGAACACATTAAAGTCTGGCACTTCACGCTTATCACCTTTTTCATATTCAAAGGTGCCGGTCATGCTATTGGCAATTACGTCATAGTCAGCACCCACATAGTTAGACTGGGAAAGGATTTTTACTGCGGCAGGGCGGTTAGCATTATTATTTTCGTCTAACCACTGTGCAGCGCGAATCAAGGCGCGGGTTAAACGAATGGTGGTATTAGGGTATTTTTCTGCAAACTCTGCGGTAATGCCAAAGACTTTTTCCGGATTGTTTTTCCAGATTTCGTAATCGGTAATAACCGGCACACCAATATCTTTAAACACGGCTTGCTGGTTCCAGGGCTCGCCCACACAGTAGCCATAAATAGTACCGGCCTCTAAAGTAGCGGGCATTTGTGGTGGCGGTGTGACCGATAATAAGGCGTCGGCGTCAATCTTACCGGAGCTATCACCTTTATGAGGCGCATAATATCCAGGGTGAATGCCACCGGCGGCCAGCCAGTAACGCAGTTCATAGTTGTGGGTAGAAACCGGGAACACCATGCCCATATTAAAAGGCTTGCCGTCGGCTTTATACTTTTCAACCACTGGCTTTAAGGCGTCAGCTTTGATGGGGTGAACCGGACGGCCATCCGCCATTTTGGGAATATTGGGTTTCATTTCTTCCCAAACGGCATTGGAAACAGTAATACCGTTGCCGTTTAAGTCCATGGAAAAAGGCGTAATGATATGTGCCTTGGTACCGAAGCCCATAGTGGCTGCAATCGGTTGTCCCGCTAACATATGGGCACCGTCCAGCCGGCCATCAATCACGCCATCTAATAATACTTTCCAGTTGGCCTGCGCTTCGATGGTGACATACAAGCCTTCATCTTCGAAGTAGCCATTTTCATAGGCAATGGCGATGGGGGCCATGTCGGTTAATTTTATAAAACCAAAGGTCAGCTCTTCTTTTTCCGGCCAGCCCAGCTGTTCGGCGTTAACACTGCTATGCAGGCTAAAAAAGCTGCCGACCACCAAGGTGGCCATAGCTGCTAAAGATCGTCCTGGTAACTTTTTCCTATTAAAGATCATAGTTCACTCCACTAGTTAGTTGTTTCGCAAGCGAGTGGTTTGCTTGCTTTGTAAAAATCACTGACTAAGGTTTAGCAATGCCTGTGCCAGAACAATAAATAAAGAAAAAAAACAAACTATGGGAGCATTTGGTGCAAGTAATGGCGTTTTTGCTTCGGTCGAGTGCATCATTTTTTATTATTGTTTTACAAAGCGCTCCACAATAAAGCCGGGTAGTGTTTTTGCACAAAGCTGGGTCGCGGGTAAAATAATTTTTGTGGCAGAGGGTGGTGCAGTGGGGGCCAAAAAAGTGCATAGACTTTTTAGGCTTGGTATTTTTGCTTCGGTATTTCTGGTCAGCCTTTATTGATCAGGCTTTGATGAGGGCGCGGTAGGCACTGTCTTCAATGCGTTGTATGCCCTGGCTGACCGCAAGCCATTGGGTATCGATAATATCGGTAGACATAGTGAATAACAGGGAGCTGTCTACCGTGACCTCAGGGCTTTCAAGAATTGACATCTTCACGGTTAGTAAAAACTTATGCAGCGGTTTTTGGTAAGTTTTTACCAGATAACTATCAGGGCTTAGGGTATTGACGGCCTGAACAAGGTTTTTGTTTTGTTGTTCTGTTTCTTTGATTAAAAATGAAATCTTGGCATGGCTGTCTTTGCCGCAGGCTTTTATCACCGCTACGTTGGTGCTTAGGCCCCTGAGCATGGCCAGGTTTTCAATGCTGTTAGGAAGAGCAACAAACACCTCTTCAAGCAGGGCTTGATGGCTACTGTTGCTGTGAAGCAGTATCGGCTTTAGCTGTTCCATCATACATAGACGCAGTAGTTTGTTGCATGAATCAATCAGGTGGCTGTGAAATTCGAAATTGTGCATCACCTGGTCCTGTTGCCAGCCAATAGCAATGGTTTTCCAGTTGTTGTTGATATTGTTTAGTTGGTCCTGGGGAATACACGGGTAGTTATTGTTATTCAGCTCGGTGATTAAGTACCGAGCGCTTTCAATGCTTAGCTGCAGCTGCTCAATTTGCAGTAGAAAGTCCTGCGAACCACTGAGGTAGGCCATGGTGGCCCCACGATGGTGTTGCAGTAGCTGGGTAAGCTGGCACAACCATTTTATGGTTGTTAAACCCTGCTGGAGTTGGTTGAAGGTGGCGCCCAATGCCTCAATCCGGGACGGTTTGGTATCAATTAAGTGCACGATTTGCTGCCTCTGCCTTGGTATTGGACTAAAAATGCACAGTTCTAGTAATATCTGTGCCCAATAAAGGTTGTTTGCAAATACTGCGCCACCACCAGCCAATATACTTCTGTTCACCACAATCCCAATGGAATTAAGCCATAACTAAATGGTCTATTGCCGCCCCTGGAATTAAAAAGCACTTTTTCAAAATTGTCTTATACTTAACGCGTGAGCAATGTTCTAACACTAATAATAAGTCTGCTCATTTCATCACTATGAACTATAAATTTAGGGGACTAGGGGAGAGTATAATGATTAAAGGAAGCTTTTTTCCGCAGTTGTTAACATTGGCCTTTGGTATTGTGTTGCTGGCTTATGTTTCTCAGCTATAAATCAAATCAATTTCCGGTTGGCTGCGACTGCTGGCACAAAACGGGTGATTAGCCCGGCGATTTAACTGCCCGGCCAGAAGCCGCTAATAAGAATAATAACAGCGCCTGGTAACTGGAAGCTGTCATTGACAGAAAACTCAACCGCCATGTCGTAATGGCGGTGATCTGCTGAGTTTCTTTATCCATACTTATTCTCCATCTCTGGGGTTTTGCTGCCTATTGTTTTACTATAGCGGCTGCTGGGTGTATGGCGGGTTGTGCCATTACCAGGGTCATAATATAACCGAGAAAATCTATGTTTACAGGTATTGTTCAGGGCTCTTTCCCGTTATTACAGGTTGAGCGCAAGCCGGGCTTACACAGTTTTACCATCGAGTTGCCCGGGCCGCTACTAGAGGATTTGGCGATTGGTGCCAGTGTCGCGGTAGATGGTGTTTGTTTAACCGTTACCGCCATTGAACAGAGCAAAGTTTATTTCGATATTATGCAGCAAACCTTGTCATTAACGACCCTGGGCGAGCTTAATGCCGGTGATAGAGTCAATATCGAAAGATCCGCCAGGCAGGGTGTGGAAATTGGCGGGCATGTCATTTCGGGACATGTGGACAATACCGCTGAAGTAGTTGCCATCGAACAGCCAGAAAACAACCAGTTTATTACCTACCGGATACCGGCCGGGAAAATGAAATATATGTTTGAAAAGGGCTTTGTTGGTTTAAACGGTTGCAGCCTCACCGTGGCCGCCGTCAATAAAGAAGAACAAACCCTCACTGTGTGCTATATCCCTGAAACCTTACGGGTAACCACCCACGGGATGAAAAAAATCGGTGATAAGATTAATTTTGAAATTGACCGACAAACCCAAGCCATAGTCGACACGGTAGAAAACTTTTTGGTCGCCAACCCCGGGCTGATTAACCCGTTAAGGCCCGATAGCCATTAGGCTGGTCGCGCAGTAGTATGTACGGGCAATATCCGGTAAACCCAATCCCAAGATTAGTAGGCTGTAGACAGTAGCGCCGTGGAATTTACGTATTTCGACAAGGAACAAGAACAGTCTCTACGCGAGCGCCTGGCCCAATTGCAGCGCAGCGAAGCGGTGCTTAGTTATGCCCAGCTACAGGGCTTTTTGTTTGCACTGGCCTGCTCCCCGGAAACTATTCGCCCCTGTGAATGGTTTGACCTGATCTGGTTTAATGATGAGCCCCAGTTCGACAATGAACAGGAGGCCCGTAGTTTTTACCGCCAGGTCGTTGCCCTGTCCGAACATATTGCCGATATGGCCAGGCAGCGCCGTTTTTTACCCTTTAGTGCCCGCTATTCCGAGCTGTGGCAGAGCGAACTCTCCCAATGGTGTGAAGGCCTGCTAATGGGCCATCAATATCTCGAAGATCTCTGGCTAATTGCTATTGATGATTTAAACGATCAAACAGTTTGCGAAAATGTAGATACGGCACTCAGCCTGGCGGCCACCTTCGCGGATGTGATTAACGCGCGCCAGCTCAGCTTTGAAGAGGGCATGGAGCTGACCGACGATCACCTGCCAGAAGCCTATGACTTATTCTGGAAAGTGCTGGGCACCTATGCCTCTGTGGCCAGCCTTTGGGCCGAGGGGGCCTGGAGCTTTGATGCGGAGCAGTTGTTCCTTGCACTGGAACCCGCTGCCCACGATGAAGCCTGCCCCTGTGGCAGTGGTGAAGTGTTTTCCAAGTGCTGCCTGCATTGATATAGCCCTTCGTTCCTTCGGAGGTGCACGGATCTTGAGAGCCAAAACTAAACGAGGCCGTAAACCCCAAAAAAGAACCGTCATTCCCGCGCAGGCGGGAATCCAGACTGCATGTTGATGCTGTTATTTCCGCTAAAG
>JAAELM010000447.1 GCA_024226635.1 Oceanicoccus sp.
ATTCGTCATTCCCGCGAAGGCGGGAATCCAACCTGCATGCTTATGCTGTTATTTCCGCCAAAGCGGAAATCTACAGCGCTGGGTTCCCGCCTTCGCGGGAATGACGGAGGATTATCGATTAAGACGATTTTCAATCAACTGATCAACCACCGAAGGGTCAGCCAAGGTCGACGTATCACCCAACTCCAATTCATTGGCCGCCACTTTTCTTAAGATGCGGCGCATAATTTTTCCCGAACGGGTTTTCGGTAAGCCTGGCGCCCACTGAATTAAATCAGGTTTTGCAATCGGACCTATTTCTTGCACACACAGCGCAACCAACTCTGCCATTAATGCTTCTGAAGGCTTATGCCCCGCCATCAAAGTGACATAGGCATAAATACCCTGCCCTTTAATATCATGGGGGTAACCCACCACCGCAGCCTCGGCAACATCATCATGCAATACCAGTGCACTTTCGACTTCTGCGGTACCCATACGATGACCGGATACATTTAATACATCATCCACCCGACCGGTAATCCAGTAGTAGCCATCTTCATCCCGCCGTGCACCATCACCGGTAAAGTAGTACCCCTTATAGGTACTAAAGTAGGTATCGATCATACGCTGGTGATCGCCATAGACACTGCGAATCTGACCCGGCCAGGAGGCCTTGATGGCCAAATTTCCTTCGGCAGCGCCAGTCACTTCATTACCATCGTTATCCAGCAAAATGGGCTGTACCCCAAAAAACGGACGGGTAGCAGAGCCGGGCTTTAAGGCGGTAGCGCCCGGTAGTGGCGTTAACATATGCCCGCCGGTTTCGGTTTGCCACCAGGTATCAACAATCGGGCAACGGGATTCACCCACTACGCGGTAATACCATTCCCAGGCTTCAGGGTTAATAGGCTCACCCACGGTGCCCAATAATTTGATGGAGCTGCGTGAGGTGCGGGTTACAAACTCATCACCCACACCCATCAGTGCACGGATCGCGGTGGGTGCGGTATAGAAGATAGTCACCTGGTGCTTGTCGCAAATTTCCCAGCAACGGGCGGCATCAGGGTAAGTGGGCACACCTTCAAATAGCAGGGTTGTGGCGCCATTGGCCAGCGGGCCATAAAGGCTATAGGAATGCCCGGTTATCCAGCCGACATCCGCAGTACACCAGAAAATATCACCATCGTGGTAATCAAAGGTGTATTTGAAGGTCATGGCCGCCTGTAGCAGATAACCTGCGGTGGTATGCAGTACACCTTTGGGCTGACCAGTTGAGCCGGAGGTATATAAAATAAACAGAGGGTCTTCCGCATCCATTTGCTCTGGCTCGCACTGGTCAGAAGCCTCTGCAACGGCTTCGTGGTACCAAATATCGCGGCCTTCAGTCCAGGCAATATCACCGCCGGTGCGTTTTACAGTGACGACTGTATGTACATTGGGGCATGACTCCAGAGCAAGGTCTGCATTGCTCTTTAATGGAACAGATTTGCCACCACGCATCCCTTCATCGGCGGTAATCAGTGTTTGGCAGTCAGAATTTAGAATGCGGTCTTTTAGCGCCTCGGGCGAGAAGCCACCAAAGACAACAGAGTGAATAGCCCCAATACGGGCACAGGCCAACATGGCATAAGCCGCCTCAACCACCATCGGTATATAGATACAAACCCGGTCGCCCTTGTTCACGCCCCGCTGCTTTAATACATTGGCCAGCTTGCAGACTTCCTGGTGCAGCTCTCGGTAAGTGATGCTTTTGGCATCATCCGGATTGTCGCCCTCCCAAATAATCGCTGTTTGGTCAGCGCGGGTTTCCAGGTGACGATCAATACAGTTAACCGTAAGGTTTAGCTTGCCATCAATAAACCAGGCCGCCTCACCCTTTATAAAATCATACTCACTGACTTTGCTCCAACGCTGATCCCAGCTTAGAAACTCCTCCGCCTGCTCTACCCAGAATTGATTCGGGTTTTCAACAGATTGTTTATACATCTCATTATATTGTTGCTCGTTGATATGGGCCTTGGCAGCAAACTCCGCAGGCACGGGGTAGGTATGTATTTCGCTCATAAGTTAATCCCTGAATTGGAGGTTGTGACTATTGCTTAAATGACAGCGCTGTCTTTGCTTCAATGACTGGAAGAATAACGCAGTTTCGGGATTGGAGGTATATTTTATATCCGTCATCCCCGCGAAGGGGGGATGACGACATGGGGAACTTAGTGAGCCGCCAACATGCCCCAATCCTGACTAGGATTAAGTGTTAGGGTGACATTATCAATCAAACGAGGGGTACCGAGCTTGGCGGCTGCCAGGATAACGATTTGTTCGGTCTCGCCGGTTACTTCCCTTAAGGTCACTGCATCGCGAACTGAAAAGTAGTCCGGCTCAAAACCGGCATTTTTCAAAGCTTCTGTACAGTAGTCTTCCAGCGCTTGATAGCTATCAAAACCACAGGCAATCGCTTCACGGCACTCTAATAGTGTCTGGTGCAATGCAGGTGCAATGGTGCGCTGCTCTTCGGTTAGGTAACCGTTGCGTGAGCTTAGCGCCAGGCCATCTACATCGCGAGCGGTTTCTTCGCCAACGATGTCGATAGGCATACACAGGTCTTTAACCATTTTTTCGATAATGGCTAACTGCTGGAAATCTTTTTTACCGAAAATAGCAATATCGGGCTGAACGATTTGGAACAGCTTATTAACCACTGTGGCAACCCCTGCAAAGTGGCCCGGACGACTGGCACCACAAAGGGTGTCAGATAGGTCGGGAACAACCACCAGGGTTTGTTTATCCATACCTTCTGGATAGATCTCTTCAACATCGGGATAGAGAAGGTAGTTAACCCCCTCGGAGAATAATTTTTCTTTATCGGCTGCCAGGGTACGAGGATAGTTATCTAAATCTTCGTTGGCGCCAAATTGCAGTGGGTTTACAAAAATACTGACCACCACAACATCGGCCACTTGCCTGGCGCGACGCACCAATTGAATGTGACCTTCGTGAAGGTTGCCCATAGTAGGCACGAAGGCGACTCTTTTACCATTGAGTTTATCTTTGGTAATGGCGCTTCGTAATTGTTTGCTCTTGCTGAATGTTTTCATTTCACTCAACTTCCTGCGTTATCTCAACAACGTTAACTAGAACCCAGCCCTTTGTACCGCTCTATTTTTACCATAGAAGGCACAGCTCATTTTAACCACTGAAAAGTCGCAAAGGACTGCACATTTGCTGACCACTTTCCCAGAGGCGGGGAAGTATGCCCGAATCGTTAGGGGGGATCAACGATCTAAAGGGGGAAAATCACACAATTTTGTTACCAAAGGAAGCATGTGCAAAAAGTAACACCCCCTCCGTCATTCCCGCGAAGGCGGGAATCTAGCGCTGTAGATTTCCGCTTTGGCGGAAATAACAGCATAAGCATGCAGTCTGGATTCCCGCCTTCGCGGGAATGACGGAGGGGGGGGGTGTTAATTAAAGC
>JAAELM010000448.1 GCA_024226635.1 Oceanicoccus sp.
GTACATAATCGCTCCTTGAATTAACGTTTTACAATCAGCTAAGATTATTGGCCTTTTTGCTCGCAGCAACAAGCCATTTATTCCTCTTCTCTGAGTAATTCTCCATAACCTTGTTGATAACCGCGATAACGCAAATGATAACCTGTGGCCAATAAACGAGCATTGCTGCATCGTTTACTATTGCGGCGGGTGGTGCCGCTAGTATCAAGGGTCTTGGAATCAATACCCAACTGCTGGGCAATCCAGGTTTTAACCTCCCACAGAGCCACCGGCTCGCTATCTACACCGATATAACAGTTCTCCATAGCCTGCTGTTGGCTATCCAGCAGAATTAAATGTGCCAAAAATCCTACACAGTCGTCCCGGTGAATACGGTTGGTCATTAACGGCGGCGATGGCGGGCAGCCCTGCCCGGCCTTTACCTGCTCAATTAAACGACGCCTGCCGGGGCCATAAATACCGGCGAATCGAATCACACAGTAAGGCATAATACTATCGGCAGCGATCCGCTCCGCCTCTAATAAACGCCTACCGGAAAAAGAGCCAGGTTCAGTGGCACTGGTTTCATCAACCCATTGGCCATCACCTTGATGGTAAACACTGGTGCTGGATACAAACAATAATCGCTTAACAGCACCGGGGTTATTTAAAGCAGCAAGCACATTGGCCAGGCCTTCAACATAGACTGCCTGATAACGCTGGTCGCTAAACTCACCGGGTGTTAGGGTCACAACCACATAGTCAAAGCGCAGCCCAGCCAGACAGGCTAGCGAAGCCGCATTCGTCACATCGGCGTTTAGCGTAGTGATCGGCTCCGGTAATTGGCCGCTGCGACGCAGGCCCCATACGGCATGGCCTTTACCCGCCAGCTGCAAGCCCAGCGGGATACCAATATCACCACAACCGACAATCAAAATATTGCTAGCCGACAAAACCCTCTCCCGCTGAAATGTTGCTCACCAAACACCGTAGGGTGGATTATATTCCACCCTACAAGTTCATCAATAAATTCTATGATAGTAATAGCACCTTTTGATAGAAAATATTAATCTAGTGCTTTCAGCATAAAACAGGCAAAGGTCATGACCCTGACTGAACTGCGCTATATCGTCGCCCTCCATCAAACCGCCCACTTTGGCAAGGCGGCGGAAAAATGCTTTGTTAGCCAACCGACCTTAAGTGTTGCTATTAAAAAGCTGGAAGAGGAATTGGATGTCTCCCTGTTTGAACGCAGCCGCAGCCAAGTGCGCGCAACCCCACTAGGGAAACAAATTATTGCGCAAGCACAAGCCGTCTTAGAGCAGGCCAATGTGATTAGCGAAATGGCCAACCTGGGCAAAGACCCGCTGGGCAGCACACTCTCTATTGGCGCTATCTTCACCATTGGCCCTTATCTATTCCCACACTTTGTTCCCCAGCTGCAAAAAAACGCCGCCAAGATGCCGCTCTATATCGAAGAAAACTACACGGCTATATTGCGAGAGAAGCTGCGTCAGGGTGAATTGGATGCCATTATTATTGCCCTGCCCTTTAATGAACCCGATGTGGTTACCCAAAGCCTGTACGAAGAAAGCTTTGTTGTGCTGTTAGCCAAAGACCACCCCCTGGCAGAGCGCAAAACCATTACCGCCAAACAACTGGAAAAAGAACAGGTTCTGTTGTTAGGTGAAGGCCACTGCTTCCGGGATCAGGTGCTGGAAGCCTGCCCCGGCCTTAGAAAAAACTTTGCCAGCGGCAATCACCCGCTGCAATCTGTGGTGGAAGGCAGCTCCCTTGAAACCCTGAAATATATGGTGGCCTCCGGCCTCGGTATTACCGTTTTGCCAGCCTCAGCGGCACAACTCGACCAATACGGCAACGGCGCACTGGTCACTCGCCCCCTTGCCAACACCCAGTTCAGTCGTACCGTCGCCCTGGCCTGGCGAGCCAGCTTCCCTCGCCACCAGGCTATTGATGCCCTAAGCCTGGCCATTAAACAATGCCAGCTTGGCAAAGCAGTGAATGGGTAAGCCTGTTTTGACAGCCAATAAAACACTCGATCAAATACCGGTTCAAGAACTGAAAGGCGTTGGTCCCAAAATGGCCGAGAAGCTGGCGGGGCTAAGTATTCATAGTGTTCAGGATATCTTGTTCCATCTCCCCCTGCGCTATCAGGATCGAACCCGGATTACACCGATTGGAGCCTTACAGGCAGGCGTGGATGCCGTTATTGAAGGCGAAGTTAAAGCGGCAGATATTGTGTTTGGTCGCCGCCGCAGCCTGGTTTGTCGACTACAGGATGGCACTGGCACGGTGACGCTGCGCTTCTTCCATTTTTCCGCCGCGCAAAAAAATAATTTAAGTCATGGCAGCCGATTGCGCTGCTTTGGCGAAGCACGGCGTGGCAGCAGCGGCCTTGAGCTCTATCACCCGGAATACAAACTGGTCACAGACCAACAGGCCCCCACGGAAGAATCACTGACGCCCATTTATCCCAGTACAGAAGGACTGAGCCAACAGGCATGGCGTAAACTTAGCGAACAGGCACTAAAACGAGTTAAGCCTAACACCTTGATCGAGTGGCTACCTAAACCACTTCACCTTAACGGCAATACTGTTAGCCTGGAACAAGCCCTGATCTATTTACATCGACCACCCACCGATGCACCGGTGGGCTTGCTAACAGAGGGCGAACACCCCTATCAACAACGCCTGGCATTTGAAGAATTACTGGCTCACAACCTGAGCTTGCTGAAACTGCGAAGCCAAACCCGCGCTGAAGGTGCGCCGTCACTGATTGGCGGTGAACAACAAACCCGGGCATTTTTACAGGAGCTGGACTTTGAGCTAACCGGTGCCCAGCAACGTGTGGTCACTGAAATTAACCATGACCTTGAACAAAGCAAACCTATGCTGCGATTAGTGCAAGGGGATGTCGGCTCAGGTAAAACGGTAGTCGCTGCACTGGCGGCCCTAAAGGCTGTCGCCTGTGGTTATCAGGTTGCTATTATGGCGCCCACAGAAATCCTGGCGGAGCAACACTTCACTAACTTCGGCCACTGGATGCAACCGCTGGGTTTATCCATCGGCTGGCTGACCGGCAAAGTCAAAGGCAAACAGCGAAAGCAGCAACTGGAAGCGATGATTAATCAGCAGGTCGATATTGTAGTGGGGACCCATGCCCTGTTTCAGGATGAAGTGCAGTTTGCCAAACTGGGCCTGGCCATTATTGATGAACAACATCGCTTTGGGGTTCACCAGCGACTGGCGTTAAAAGAAAAAGCCTCAGCAGCTGTTGGCCACCCTCATCAATTGATTATGACCGCCACCCCTATCCCCAGAACTCTGGCCATGAGCGCCTATGCCGATCTGGATACCTCGGTGATTGATGAACTGCCACCGGGGCGAACACCGGTTACAACGGTGGTGATTGATAACGCCCGCCGGGCACAAATCGTCGAAAGAGTTCGCAATGCCTGTAGTGAAGGCCGCCAGGCCTATTGGGTGTGTACCCTGATTGAAGAGTCCGAAGCCCTGGAAGCCCAGGCCGCTGAAGATACCTGCGAAAACCTGCAAGCCCTATTGCCTGAACTGAATGTGGGCCTGATCCATGGACGGATGAAAGCCGATGAAAAGGCCTCCGTGATGCAGGCCTTTAAGGAAAATGGACTGGATTTATTGGTCGCTACCACTGTAATTGAAGTGGGGGTGGATGTACCCAACGCCAGCCTGATGATTATTGAAAATGCAGAGCGATTGGGCCTTGCCCAGCTGCACCAGCTTCGGGGTCGAGTTGGCAGGGGCAGCACCGCCAGCCACTGTGTATTAATGTACCAAGCGCCGTTGGGGCAACAGGGTAAAGAGCGCTTGCAGACGATGCGTCAAAGCAGCGATGGTTTTGTGATCGCAGAAAAGGACCTGCAACTGCGCGGCCCCGGCGAACTACTGGGCACCCGCCAGACCGGCCTGCTACAGCTGCGCATAGCGGATTTGGAGCGGGACAGCCACCTGCTCGACCAGGTCAACATAGCGGCACAACAGATACTGCAGCAACAGCCCCAGGCGGTAGACCCCTTGATCCAGCGCTGGCTGGCGGACGGCGAGCAATATGCCCAGGTCTAACGTTAGAACGCCAATTCTGCGACGGAGCTCACACCAGACTAGCCAACTTCAGCACTGATACACGGCAAAAAGCCTGTCTTGAGCTACAATTCCTATTCCAATAAATAATTCGCCAGATTCTAAAGCTTAGGCAACAATAGCTTAGGCAACAATCCTGGTGATATGTACCACCAAAATGCTGTATACAGGAGCAACCCATGTCAGTGCCCGCTGTCATTGAAGACATTTTAACCAAGCACAATATCGAATTTGCCGTTGTTGACGCGCATCCCACCGCCAGTCTTATAGGCCAGGCGAGGACCACCATCTTGCAAGATAGCAAAGGAAAGGTTCAGGTAATCTACAGCAGCGACAGTATCCTGGATGTTGACGCCCTGTGCCGCCTGACGCAGCGGGAATTAAAAGCCGCCAGCCCCAATGACGTACAAGCTATTTGCAGCAAGGCCAAAATTGAACGCTTACCGACCATACCCATGGCTTTAGGGCTGGACATTATTATTGACCAAAGCCTGTTGGACAGCAGCGAACTCAAGCTCGACACCGGTAGCGAGCGTAGTCTGGTTAATATGAATGTTGAACAATTTGAACAACTGATTGATGGTGCCCAAACCGGCTCAATCACTGTGGATGAAGCACAACTGCAAAGTGCAGCGCTGGACGACGTTGATGATATTGCAGATATCAGCTCTGCGATTGCCAACTTTACCCAGATAAGAATGAAGCAGCGCCTGGAAGAGACACTGGAATTTCCGCCCCTGCCCGAAACCGCACAGCGTATTATCAAACTGCGGGTTGACCCCAATGCTGATATTAAAGACCTTACCGATATTGTAGAAACAGATCCGGCGCTGGCGGCACAGGTGGTAAGCTGGGCTGCGTCACCCTATTACGCCGCACCGGGAAAAATAAAATCCGTACACGATGCCATTGTTCGGGTACTGGGTTTTGACCTGGTATTAAATTTATCACTGGGCCTGTCGTTGGGCAAAACCCTGAACTTACCCAAAGATAGTGCCAAAGGTTTTACCCCCTATTGGGAACAAGCTGTCTATGCTGCCACCGCAGTGGAAGCCTTAGTCGGTGCGATTCCACCCAAAGAACGCCCCATTATGGGCATGGCTTATTTATCAGGCCTGCTACATAACTTTGGTTATTTAATTCTTGCTGAAGTCTTCCCCCCACACTTCTCTAATATTTGTCGCTATCAGGAAGCCAATCCTTTTTCCAACCACTGCCATATCGAACGCCATTTACTCGGTGTGACTCGAGAGCAGCTAGGGGCTTGGTTAATGCGAACCTGGAGTATGCCGGACGAAGTGAATACCGCTATTCGCTTTCAAAACGAAGCGAATTTTGACGGTGAAAATAATGCCTATGCCAACCTGATGTTTATCGCTATGCGCTTATTACGCAAACACGGTATTGGTGACGCCCCCTCAACCCCGATACCTGACGAATTATTCGAGCGCTTGCATTTAGACCGCGAAAAAGCCGAAGAGGCCATTGCGACAATGATGGAATCTTCAGCAGAGCTCAACATGATGGCAGCGAATATGGCTGCTTAATCCCTCCGTCATTCCCGCGAAGGCGGGAATCCAGCCTGCATGCTTATGCTGTTATTTCCGCTAAAGCGGAAATTGACAGCAC
>JAAELM010000449.1 GCA_024226635.1 Oceanicoccus sp.
AATGTGGAAATGGATTATCCAGAAGGAATTAGGGAAGGGCTTAGGAACACATTGTTGTTGGCGGGTGGATTCAAAACAATTCTAAAATTTGCATTTGCTATGGCTGGTCTATTAACTGTTGCAGTTCTTATAAGAGTTATATTTGAAACTTAAAACTAACACATATGAGCCTTCCTCGAGTCAATAGGCAATAGAAATCTTTTTAGCTTTTCTTGCCAAAATAAAATCTACTCAGCAGGCAGGTTTATCTTCGTCTGTCATATACCGCCGATAAATGATCTTCAAGATCATTTACAGCAAACACATATTGAGGCTCACTTATGTGGTCTCACCACTGCCTGACGTTGTCCTGTCCATAGGTCTGTCAGGGGCACTAGACATTTATCGGTTAACCCTTCCTGGCACTATTCAAGAAACTGGTTTTATTGCCAGTTAGTTTCAGGCTCAGTTCAGGTGTAAACAACCTTACTCAGTAGTCAGTTTAATGCGCAAACAGGTAGTGTCTATTCAAGGCGACAAGCATCCGCTAGTGAATGAGATACAGGCTTTATCAACGTATTATCGTTAGTCATTTTACGACGCCTGTATCGGCCATTTCGCGTCATTGCCAGTTAGGTTATGAGCTCACTACCTGTTGCGACTTAGCTCGGAATCATTTTTTTCGGATCAAAAACCGTTTGGTTCTTTAACATGTAATAGATAGCCCGCCCTAATTTGTGGGCCAAAACGGATAGCGCCTTGCTTTTAGGCATGCGCTTCTCCAACCTGGCAATATAATTCTTGCCCGATTCATTGTTGCGAATGTACAAAACCGCCGCTTCGGAGAAAGCCCATTTGAGATGAGCATTGCCGATCTTGTTGCCCTGGGTACCGTAGACCTTACCGGCCGATTCCGCCTTACATTTCACCAGGCGACTGTAGGAGGCAAACTTCTGCACCGTGTCGAAACGACTGATATCACCAATTTCATAGAGTATGGTCAGCGCCAATATATCACCGACACCGGAAATTGTTTTGAGTAAATTAAAATCGACAGGCCGGTGTTGTTTAGCATGTTTTTTAATATACCACTCCACCTTGGCCAGCTCTTTGTGGTAGAACCCGATCAGGTTTAAGTCGAGATCAATACTGGTTTGTACGCCAGGGTCATCGAACTTGTCCCGCATTAGTTCGCGCGCCGATGGATAACGTAGATTCAATGCATTGGGTGGATGGTTATACTGACTACCCGTGTTTTTAATATGTGCTTTTAGCTGGGCGCCATGGTGGGTCATGTGTGTACGTCGACGCATCAGATCACGTGTTGCCCGCATGGCTTTAGGGTAATGATAGGCAATCGGGAAATTACCACCGCGTAACAGTTTGGCTATTTTGAACGAGTCAATTTTATCATTCTTGGCTTTACCGCCATGAATGGCCTTCATATACAGGGCATGGCCGAGAATAAAATCGATACCATGATCTTCACACCAGTCGGCTACCCAGTACCAGCAGTGCATGCATTCGACACCGACAATCACATTGCCGATGTATGGTTTGATGAGCTTTAACAATGGTTCTGGTTTGGCTTTGATCTCTTTATGAACCAGAGTATCGCTCTTATCATCGATAATGCAGACATAAAGTGTTCTGGCATGCAAATCAATGCCGCAGTAATATGGATGTGTATTATTGTAAAATCTCATAGGTCTTCTCCGTTATGGTTGGTGCCTAAAGTTTACCGCTTCGGCGGTAAGCTGGAGAAGGCTCAATAAGTATCAAGTCCAGCCAGAGGGATGCCAAAACCGCTACGCGCTTTTGCCACCCCTGCTGGTGGCGTTAACTGCATGAAGGATAAAAACAATCATGCGGGCAACTAGGATTTTATTCGCGCTGAAGCTCGGGAAACATCGTGCATTC
>JAAELM010000450.1 GCA_024226635.1 Oceanicoccus sp.
AAGCTGGAGAAAAGTTCGGCGACCGGCCTTCCGGCCTCCGAGCGCGAAGTTATCACGCACAGCTCTACCCCGGGGTGCCGAGCCAGTAAACGCATCAATTCCAGACCGGTATACCCGGTACCGCCAACTATTCCTGCCTTAATCATTTTCTTGTTTAAGTCGAGCCGTTAAAATGGACGGAGTATTATACATTCATCAAATTCGATTAAGTACCTAGTTTACAGTCCCTATGCGGGCTGTGCTAAGAGATTCTTGTATGTTATGGATCAAAGCTTTTCACATAATTTTCATGGTGGCCTGGTTTGCCGGCCTGTTCTATTTGCCACGCCTGTTCGTCAACCACGCAATGGCCGAAGAGGAAGACGTCAGGGCGCGCCTGACGATAATGGAGCGCAAGCTTTATCGTTTTATAACGCCGTGGATGTTGCTCACCGTTGTGTTCGGCCTGTGGCTGTTATACGACTATGCCTGGACCGCCTATTCACACATGTTGTGGTTGCATCTCAAGCTGGGGCTGGTTGTCGTGCTGATCGGCTACCACTTCTACTGCGGCAGGATCGCTCGGGACTTCGCACAGGGCCGCAATCGACGTTCGCACGGATGGTATCGCTGGTTCAACGAATTGCCGGTGCTGGTGCTATTCGGGGTAGTCATTCTCGCCGTGATCAAACCATTTTAACCGACCACGCCCCCGGCCTGTTCGAGGAGGCAGGGATGACGCTATTGACGGGGAGATCCCGGATAAGCGCTTCGCGCTTTCCGGGATGACAGTGGGTAAGCGTCCGGTGATCCCACTTAGTCTTTAGCAAACAGCCATGGTAGCAGTAGCTCGATATCGGCTTCAGGTTGGCTGAGCATTTCAAGGCTTTTCATTACGTATTCGAACACATTAAGGTCGTTGGCTTTGGCCGTTTCGATGATGCTGTAGAGGATAGCACTTGCGTTAGCGCCGGTTGCTGTCTGGCTGAACAACCAGTTTTTCCGGCCAATGACGAACGGTTTTATTGCTCGCTCTGCACGGTTGTTATCGATGTTCAGTTGCCCATCTAGTGTGTAGCGTTCCAGTTTATGCCATTGATTCAGACAGTATTGTATCGCTTCGCCCAGTTTGGTTTTGGGCAGCACTTGTTGTGCAGATTTGTTCAGCCAGGTATGCAGTTGGTTGAGTAGCGGCAGACTTTTCTCTTGCCGGAGGGTATAGCGCTCTTCTGCTGTGTGTTGTTTTAACTGTGTTTCGATACGATAGAGTTTCTGGATATGGTTTAGTGCCCAGTCTGCTTTGCCGCTGCTTTTATTACCGGCACCTTTTTTGGCCTCCATAAACTTACGGCGGGCATGGGCCCAGCAGCCAACTAAGGTGGCTTGCGTTTGTTCATAGCCAACATAACCGTCGACTTGTAGATAGCCGTTATAACCGGCAAGGAAGTCCACTGCACATTGCCCGGCTCGACCATTGTGATAATCGTACAGCACGATGTTGGGTATCGCTGAGCCGGTAATTGTCGCTTGCGGTGAATCTGTACCGGTGGCATACAGCCACATGTAGCTCGTCGATTTATCGGAATCGACAACTTTCAGCGTGGTTTCATCCGCCTGGATAACCGGTTGTTTTAACAGATGCTGATGGAGCTGGTCGTAGAGGGGCTTAAACAACTCAGCACAGCGGATTATCCAGTCTGCCATGGTCTTGCGGCTTATCTCGATACCATGTTGTTTAAACATGGCTTCCTGCCGGTACAGTGGCAGGCCATACTGGTATTTGCTGGTGATTATCTGGCTTAGCAGGCTGGGCGTCGCATAGCCTTTGGGGATAACACTATGTGGCACCGGCGCTTGTTTGATAGTGTTACTAATGCCGTCTTTGTCGCAGGTGCGGCACGCATACTTCGGGCGAACATGCTCAATCACTTTCACCTGAGCAGGAATAAACTGAAGCTTCTCAGATTTATCTTCGCCGATGCGGTGTAATTCGTTGGCGCAGCAGTTACAGATTTTCTCGTCTTCAGGGATATCGTGAATGATAACCTCACGGGGTAAATCCTTGGGCAGTGGCTTGCGCTTGGGTTTATTGCGCGTATAACTAATCGCTTCCTGCTCTGGCGTTTCGACCTCAGCAACTAGTTCTTCGGCCTCATTAAACAGTTCACCCTGACCAGGGTGACCTTCGGTACTTTTACCGAACTGTTTATGTTGGGCAATGCGGAACTGCTCTTCGAGATACTGATACCGGTTATTCAGTTCCTCAAGCTGCTGCTCCAGCTCAGCGATGCGACGTTGATAATCTTTTTCGTTCATAGGGTTAGTATCGCCGATTAAGGCACTGATTACCCTACATTATTCAGACTATTTCGTGATCGATAATCGCTGTTTATGATCATCCGTTATAAGCCGGAGGCAGTGTAATGCAAAGGCTGATGGCCTATCACATCAAAGCCCGATAACAACCATTGCAACTGTTGTTCGCTCAGGTGCATGTGTTGTAACTCAGCATCATTCGGCCATTTAAAGCGGTGCTTCTCAAGGCGTTTATACCACAGCGCGAAGCCGGTTTTATCCCAGTAGAGGATTTTGAGTTTATCGCGCTTTTTATTACAGAAGACAAACAGGGCATCCCGGAACGGACTAAGCTGCATCTGTTGCTCAACCACCACAATCAGACCGTTGATGGACTTACGGAAATCGACGATATCCATGTACAGGTAAATGTCGGCAGGTTCGACGAACATCTTCATTCGTTAAGTGCCTTCATCAACGCCGCTAACCAATGCGGTGGTACTGTAATGGGTAAACTGAGTTGGCCGGAGCCATAAGCCAACGTAATCTGTTCAGTCGCAGCAGTAAACTCCTGAGATTCAACCGTGGTGACTTCTCGTTTAACCTGAACAAACTTGCCTTGAGTTTGTAGCAAACGTATATCACTGCGCCTGGCGTAAAAGGTTTGGATATTGATATGTTGTTGTCGGCAGAATTCGACAGCCGAGAGGCCACTGTGTTGTTGCTGTTTGAATAATTGTCGCCATTCTTGCTGGCTGCGCTGAGGGTTTCGCATGACGTACTCCTTTTAAAAAGGACACCATGCCGTAGCTATTTCAGAATTTGAATGTGGGGATCACCGGACGGATACGACAGTGGTGTTGTTCGCACTTTCCGCGATGACTGTAAGGTGAAATGTATCCGTCCGGTGATCCCACCTAGTCTTTAGCAACCTGCCATGGTAGTAGTGGGTCGACATCGGCTTCCGGTTGGCT
>JAAELM010000451.1 GCA_024226635.1 Oceanicoccus sp.
CGGCGCTTTCAATTGCGCCAATATCGCAAACACCATTAAGCGGTCGGGCAACGCCACGTTGATCAACAGCGGGGCAAACTGCATTGCTACCTGCGTCGATTGCATTGCTGAATTCACCTAGTTTATAGATTGGCAAGCCATTAAAGGTGGTTAAAGGCTCCAAATCAGGATCACCCGTTAAAAGTGCCCCGCAGCTTCCATCCTCAATAATATTGTTGGCGCTCACATCAGTCGTACCCGAATTAGAACAATCCGATGTGGAAACCGAGTTGGCAATAATCACATTTCGTAAAACAGTTGAGCTGCCCCCATCGGTATGCAAGCCAGCGCCACCAAAGGCATCATTTTCAGAAAAAGTGCTGTTGGTCACCGTTAATGTGCCGCTATTAAACACCCCGCCCCCATAATTTGCGGGCGCATCGTTTCCAGAGAAGGTGCTGTTGGTTATTTCAGTAATACTGTCATTAAAGATACCCCCTCCACTATTTGCTGTATTGTCAACGAAGCTGCTTTGCTGAATATCAACAACAGTGTTGCGAATCAGAATTGCCCCCCCATAACGGGCTTGACTATTCTCGAAGACAGTGCCACTGACAATTAACTGTCCCCCGTTTGTCATGATGGCGCCTCCCCCATTCGTGCCGGATGTATTTGTTGCCTCACCATCGGAAATGATACTGTCTTGTACTGTAAGTGTACCCTGACTGTAAATTGCTCCCCCGACAGGAGCCTTCCCGTTTTGTAATGTAATATCTTCAAGGGTAAGGTCACCGGCTGCTGAAACCTCAAAGAGGCGGAAATCTGATGCGCTGGCACGGACAATGGTCGAGCCGTTTCCTTCAATCGTAACAGGAGTCGTCACGGGAGGTAAGCCGTTATTTCCAGCATAGGCAACGGTAACGGTATAAACACAGTTTGCTGCCAGCGAAATCGTACTC
>JAAELM010000452.1 GCA_024226635.1 Oceanicoccus sp.
ATTATCCCAGTGGTTTAATTAGGTCAAGAACTTGCGGAAAAGAGGTGTGGTATTATGGGTTGACGGCGAGGATTCAAAAGTAGCTGGTAATAATTTTTCAAATTTATTTAAGGAGGAATCAATGGACAAGGTACTTTCCTATGATCTTAAAAACAAAGTATTTGTGGTCACCGGCGGCAGCCGTGGGATCGGTCTGAACCTGGCGGCACACTTGCTTGCCCAGGGCGCCAACGTAACTATTTGTGGTCGCAAAGAGGCAGGATTGAATGAGGCCGTGACCAGCTTAAATGCCGGGGGTCGCCTGTTGGCAATTGCAGCGCATGTAGCCAAGGTCGAGGATGTCGACAAACTGATGGACCGCACGATGGAAACATTTGGCAGGCTGGATGGGCTGATCAACAATGTGGGTATGAATATCGCAACCTCTTGTGTGGATGCTGATCCATCATTATGGCAAAAAATTATCGACAGCAACTTGAACGGTACGTTTTTATGTGCCCGTAAAGCCGCCCGGATTATGCGGGAGCAGCAGCAAGGTAAGATTGTGAATATTACCTCACTGGCTGCCAGCCG
>JAAELM010000453.1 GCA_024226635.1 Oceanicoccus sp.
TCACGATGTAGCTGTAATCACCCTCTACCTTAAAGTCGTAAATGGGCAGGATATTGGGATGGTTTAGCTGGGCAATAAGCTCTGTCTCTCGCTGGAGAAGGCTGATATAATTGGTGTTCACCAGAGAAGGTTTTAATACTTTAATGGCTACATGGCGCTTCTGGCTATGCTGGTAAGCTTTAAAAACAATCGCCATGCCGCCTTCGCCAATTTTCTCCTTTTTACCATAATCATCAGGCAGTGTCTCTCCGGTGATAAAAGCATCAGCTCTTATAGCCTCTGCCAATGCCTTAACCAGATTGCCGGCTGACTGGTAGCGGTCATCCGGATTTTTGTTTAGGGCCTTAAGGATAACTTGTTCCACCAGCTCCGGTATATCAGGGTTGATGCTTGTTGGCAGCGGCGGCGGCTCGTTGATGTGTTGGTAAAGAATTGTGGCCGGTTGTTCAGAGGTAAAGGGGATCCGCCCCGTGGCCATTTCGTACAGAATCACACCCAGCGAGTAGATGTCGCTGCGTTTATCTGTTCGTTCACCCTGAACCTGCTCTGGCGATATATAAGCCATAGTGCCCATAATATTGCCTGTTACAGTGTAGGTGGGGGCA
>JAAELM010000454.1 GCA_024226635.1 Oceanicoccus sp.
GGCGACAGTTGTTAGATGCCAGCGGTAATTCTATCCTACTGATAATCATTGATATTTTAAATGCTATCTCGGCTTCACATATCAAATAGGCACTGAAGGTTTGAGCGGATCTGCTAACAGGTGCGGGGTAAGTCGTTAACGACCAGTGGGCGGCTGGTTTCCACCGGCAACCTACCTAGCTGGTGGTGGTTTCGGTCTGAGAACTATCCCTGCTGATCGTCCGCTTCCGACACTCAGCCGACCTTCAGCAACAACGGCTATTCATGTTCACTGCTTTTTTCCAGAATGAATACCAGTTCGCGTTTCGATTTTACTTTTATCGGTTCAGGCGAAGGGCCGTCGCCCCAGTTTTTCCAATCAATTAATACAGGCATCTCTATTTCTTTTTCCTGATTTAATACTTGGCTAATTTTATAACCTTCAGCACCGAGCTGACATATTAAATCAACGCATGGACGGAACCTGTGTCCAACTTTTGGAGTTCTAGAATGGCCGTCAATACCTGTGGCAACCACACGAATATCACCCTTCTCACCCTGCTCGCAAATAACAATTGAATAATGCTCGGCATAAACTGCGGTACTGGTAGTCAGACCAATAGCAATAAAGAATAACAATACACCTATAAACGATTTCATATATCAGCTCCTCCCTCAACGCGGAGTTTTTCAATTCTGATTTAGAATTCACTACCTCTTGATTCAATTATAGTTGGCGCACAATGGGAGCGGAGGGTAAATATATATAAAATCTAAAC
>JAAELM010000455.1 GCA_024226635.1 Oceanicoccus sp.
ATAATCTTTCCAACGCCGCCCAACACAACCACCATGAAGCAATCTACAATATAATTTTGTCCGGTAGTTGGACCTACAGAACCCAGCAAACTCATACAACAACCGGCGAGCCCGGCGAGCCCAGAACCAAGCGCAAACGTATAAGAATTCACCTTTGGAACAGAAATACCCAAACAATTACTCATATCACGGTTCTGCATTACCGCCCGGACCTTTAACCCAAAACGAGTACGATAAAACAACCAGTACACAGCTCCAATAATAAGAGCTGTAAAGCCTATAATAAACAACCTTTTGTAAGGTAAATGCAGCCCTGCAAATACAGTAATTCCGCCCTGAAGCCAGCCCGGACTTGGCACGTCAATATTATTAGCGCCGAAAACATTCCTCACTATTTGTTGAATAATCAAGCTCACACCCCAGGTTGCCAGCAGGGTATCCAGCGCTCGACCATACAAAAAGCGAATAACCGAACGCTCCAGTGCATATCCTAAGGCCGCAGTAAACATAAATGATATTGGTAATGCCAATACAAAATAGAGCCCGAAAATACTTTCACTAAAGAAACTTGCAAATAAACTCTGTACCATTAATGCAACATAACAGCCCAGCATCATAAACTCCCCATGAGCCAGATTTATTACACCCATTACCCCAAAAGTAATTGCCAGCCC
>JAAELM010000456.1 GCA_024226635.1 Oceanicoccus sp.
ATAAACCTGGAATCTTCTTTAGTAAATATTAAATAACCTATTTACCTTATCCAACTTCCCATGTGATACCGTTACTGGAACCTATAGTTGGTTAGTTCTCATACTGATGAACAACATGTTCATGCGGGTGTAGATGGCCCTGGTAGTCTGCCAGTCAAAAACGACGTTGCCCAGGGTCAATACAAGACCCACCCAGATAAATATACTCACTGACCAGGAAAACCACTGCCACAAACCCAGTGGGGCTACTTCAATAAAGAGACCAAAAGGTAGATAGGCTAAAATGCTTAAGATTCCGTTGCGCAAGATACGAGAAAATAATCTCCAAGGTAGTTCCTTAAGGATATAGCGGTGGCCATAATAGAGAAGGAACGCTGCCTTATGAACACAAGCAATGGTTAGTCCCATGAGCACGCCTTCCAGTCCCCATAAATATGCACCCACGCACCCCAATATGACGCTTGACACAGCCACCATAATGTTGTTGCTACGTATCTCACGGAATTTGCCAGCC
>JAAELM010000457.1 GCA_024226635.1 Oceanicoccus sp.
AGGGTGGCGGTGCACGCATTAATGATACCCCTGAACGGAATGAACAACGGCTACTGATCATGTCTGACATGACCGACGATGGTTACATTAAAGTGTCAGCCGGTAAAAAACGTCACGCGCTGGTTAGGATTGCTTAGGTTTCAGCATTATTCGGTACCAGGGTTTAAGCCTGAATTAAATCAAAAGTGGTGAGGCAATCTCAATCCTTACTAATAGAATCGAACCGGCCTCTGGGAGCTACGGCCTGGGAGTATCGAGGACGGTTTAGAGATGTACAGGAACCTAAAATGGCAACGACCCCGTTATGCTTTTAAAAATGAACCCGGTATTTGCTATCGGGACAGCTATAGTGGTTTTAATTTTATTGGCTAAATAGATGTTTTCTGGTTGTAACAAGCATACCCCTGCCTAATAGCACGAGCCATCGAAACAATAGCAGGAGGCGATTCCGGAGCCTCACCCAACAATAATAATCTCGATTCAGGAAGCTCACCAAACCCCTGTTTTTTAGTAAGAATCTGCATCCCAGGTCGCACCGCGCTGCGCATAATTACCCCGACAGCAAGCCCTGCCAGTACAGCTGCTTCAACCCCGGCAGCACTGCTACTGGAGTAGGCTACACGGTATTGTTTACCACTTGCCTCAAGCGCTGTAAGCGCGCTATTGTGCCACCAGCACTCATGATTAAAAAGCGCCAGCGGTACGGTATCCTGTAAATGCACTTTGCTGTTTTTTTTGCTGACCCAGACCATTTTTTCTGCACTTAGCAAGCTGCCAAACTGTTCGATTTTATTGGCAGCATAAATGGCTAAATCCAGCTCACCTTTTTGAATGGCTGTGGGGAAGTGGACACTAAAACCACCATGCATAGAAACCTCAAGCTTTGGGTGCCGGGTGGCAAAATCGGCCAGAATATTGGCCAATAGCTCATGCCTGTAATCATCAGGCATTCCCACTTTTACCGGTCCTTGTATAGGCTCATCAACAAAAGCCGCCGCTGTTTTATCCAGTAATTGAACGATTTCCCGTGAGCATTTTTGCAAGACTTCACCTGCTGGAGTCAACGTCATACCGCGTGCCTGGCGTATAAAAAGCGGCGTGTTAATTACTCCCTCAAGATGTTTGATTTGTACACTAATGGCGGATTGTGTTTTGTGCAGCGCATCAGCCGCATGGGTAACATTGCCAAGATCGGCAACCACCAGAAAAGTGCGTAACCAATCGCTGTTCAACTGTTGAGATAAGCGTTCGATTTCATTCATAACTATGATAATTACTATTCATTTCTATTATATCTAGTTGACCTCTATTATCACCGCAAGTCAAATTGACACCAGGTTATTGTTATGAATGAATCCATCGCTCGTATCAGCCCGGTTAAATCGCCCAAATACTGGGGAATCACCTCAGGCGCCGTGCTGCTAGCCGTTATATACCCCGAGGATACCGTGCAAATGCTGCTCTTTGCCCTGGAAAATATGCTGTATATGATCCCGGTAATAAGCATAGGGGTGTTTCTGGCGGCTTATGTAGCAGCCACTGGCGCCACGGCGATGATCGCCAAAGCCTTTGAAGGTAAAAGAAGTTTGTGGATGATTTTCCTGGCCTCAATGGTCGGGGCGATATTACCCGTTTGCGGAATCAGTGTTCTGCCTCTGGTCGCAGGCTTACTGGCCGCTGGTGTGCCGCTTGGGGCGATTATGGCATTCTGGCTGGCTTCACCCATTACATCGCCCAGTATGATGGCGATAACGGTAGGTACACTGGGGTGGCAATTTGCTATCGGTAAAACCCTGGCCGCTTTTGGCATTGGACTTTTTGGTGGTGCAGTAACGGTGTTTGTTCAGCGTATGGGATGGTTTGCCAACCCCGCCAAACTACGCGATATACCCGGTTGCGAAAGCTCACAAAGCTGCAGTATTGACAGGCAATCACTGCAATGGAAGTTTTGGCACACAGCATCACGCCGCACAACATTTACGGAAACCGTGATTTATACCGGCAAGCTAATGACAGGCTGGTTAACGATAGCCTTTATGGCCGAATACTGGTTAAAAATTCTTCTGTCAGCTGATGCATTGAGCACCGTTGTCGGTAATGAACAAGCCTTTGCTGTACCCATCGCTGCCATTATTGGTGCGCCGCTTTATCTGGATGGTTATGCCGCACTACCTCTGGTGCGCGGCTTAATCGAAAACGGTATGGCAGTGAGCGCGGCAATGGCCTTCCTCGTTGCCGGCGGAATTACCAGTGCCTGGGCAGCCATTCCCGTTTATGCGCTGGTAAGACTGC
>JAAELM010000458.1 GCA_024226635.1 Oceanicoccus sp.
ACCGCCTCGCAAGCGGCAACGTGCGCCTCAAACAGATCACTCAAGATAAATTGAAAATCCCGGTCTAAAACTGAACAGCGGCAAATAACTGCGGTTTTTGACCGGCACATACAACCGGGAAATCTAACGTGTGCCTCAGCCGACCGCGGAAAGAGAAGCACTGAACCTGAAACCACTATTGTGTTTCCCGGAGCCCGGGAGCTTTAGCGAAACGCCGCAGTAGCGGGTCGGCTGGAGGCTTTTGTTAGCATTTAATTTTACTCTGACCCAATTATTCGCAATATTCCTATAAGCGCCATATTTATGCAATCAATGAACCTGAAGCTCCACAGCACTTTTTGTATTTCTTTCCACTACCACATGGACAAGGTTCATTTCTACCAACTTTTGTCGATACAGTTGGCTGAGTAGGATTTAACAATTTTTCTAAATCTGAAATATCTTCTGGTTTGTCTGGTTCAAATCCAATGATGTAGTGCCATCCATGTTCTGCGCATGTTTCAGCAACATATCTAGCTTTCTCGTCGGAATGCACACGAGCAATGATCGGTCTTTTCTCTGATCCTAATTTTGCCATTTTAGTGTCTTTGTGTTTGGTTTATCGTTACTAGTGCTAACATGAGCACTATACAGTATGATAATGCTCGTATAGTTCGTGCTCTTCCGTTCCTATGGGCACTACTATCATATCACCAGAAAGTGGCTCCACTCGATATTCCCATTCAATACCTTCCTTTTCATATTCTTGTATCAAGAGGTCATCGTAATAGCCAATGGCGATCAATTCTTCTCTCGCAAGCAATTTGGTTACAGCATAACGTTTTGAATATGCATCAACTAGGCTAGCCGGCCTGGTTTTTAGTTGTTGCAGCCAGCGTGTTGCATCAGCGACCCTTCCTTTTCCTGCAAGTTTCTTTTTTGCCTGTCTTTTTCGTTTTGGCATGTATTTGCCTTCCGGTGCTAACGCCCTGAACAGCGGCCGGCCAAAGGCCGGTCCGGCGCAGCTTGCTGCGCGCACTGCTTCAGCTGGTTATAGCGCAAATACAAGACGTAGGCCCACCTCTACTTCTTGTAGATTCGATTCCGACAATCGCCCTGCTTTCTCTACCAGAAACGATTTGTCCAAAGTGATGATTTGAGAAACATTTACTACGGATACTTTGCCGAGACCAGTTCCCCTTTTAGGAACGCGCACGTTTCCTGGCGCAGATGCCAATGCAAGATTTGAAGTAATTGTGGCTGCTATTACCGTGCGAATGTTACTGCGATTGAATTCATCTGCCTGGACTATTACTACCGGTCTACGATAGCCAGGCTCTGATCCGCTTGGTTCCGAGAGGCTTGCCCACCAGACCTCACCGCGCTTCACTACCAGTCCTCGTGTTGTAGAGACTGTTCTTGAATGGCCTGCAAGGCTGGATCTAATCTTGAAGCATCATCTTTTTCTAGATAAACGTGGTTAAGCTTCCTCGTTATATTTTCGCGGCCATATCGAGCGACAAATTCACGCACAGCATTGGTATATAACTCGCTACGAGAAACACCTAGAGTTTTAGCGGCACGCTCTGCAGCTGAAAATACTTCATCAGGTATGGAAATAGCTGTTTTCATAGACGTGGAGTATAACTATTGTTATACCTACGGTCAAGCGCTATAACGCCTGCCATAACCGGCAGTTAAAAGCAGAGTGGAGCGTAGCGGAACGGCGCTTTTAACTGTCGGGTTGATGGCTTTGTTAGCCCAACATTTACCCGAATATTTCATGCAATACATCGGGGCGCTGTTTAGCAATTTGGATGAGTGACATGGCTGCTCGACTTGGTTTACGGCGACCCTGCTCCCAATCTTGGAGTGTGCGAACTGAAACGCCTAGCAGCTCAGCAAAACGGGATTGTGACAACCCAGCTTTTTGGCGAGCCTCAACAACAGGGGGCAATTCCACTGTTTCTATGTGACCCACATGGCCTGCTTTTATGCTTCGCACAGCCTCAAGTGTTTCCTGCCACACATCACGTTCAGCATCACGTTCAATAAGTTTCTTTTCATTCATAACCATCGACAAGCTCCTCTTTCAATGCTCTGAGGATGTGAGCTGGAATATTTTCTTTATTTGATTTTGCATAAATAGTAAGCAACCAAAGTAACCCTTTGGTAGGCACCGTGAAATAAACTACCCGTACACCTCCACGCTTCCCTTGCCCTTTGCGTGCCCATCTGATCTTTCGAATACCACCGGAGCCAGGGACAACATCACCGACATCTGGGTTTTCAGCTACCCAAGCAGAAAATTCACCACGTTCATCCTCAGACCAGTAATTTGGCCACAATTTAGTGAATATGGGTGATTCAATAATTGTAATCATGCACCAAGTATACGGCAATGCCGTAGTTTTGCAAGGGTGCTGAGCGGTTTATTAAGGGGTTAACGTCTTGCATATGGGGCCGGAGCGCTAGCGACGGTCCCAGTGAACGGAGTGAACGGCATAATGCAATTGTTAGATTTCATGCTTCTACACCGAGAAGTTCTCTAAACTCTAATTGTAGTTGCTCTAATAGCTCTGGGCTTTCTTTACTCATTACATCCCAAGCATTAGTCCACGCTTCAAATGCCTTTTCACCCACCTCATGTTCGTCGCGATGCAGCCAGAATGCATAATTACGTGTAGCATCAAATACCTTATCCCATAGCGCATCCACTTTTTCGCA
>JAAELM010000459.1 GCA_024226635.1 Oceanicoccus sp.
GCGACGGTAGAGATGTGCAGTCATTAGAACAAACCCTCCTAAGTGGTCATATATGAATTATTTTTATAGAAGTTTTTATGAACTCCTACACCCATTATAGAATACCTATTCGGGTATAGGGAAAATTAATGTAGCCTGGTTTAACAAAATTAGGGAAGCGAAATATTATCGCTAAGGAACCGGGGGTTTAACCCAGGAGATTTATTACTGGCGGGATTAAAATCCCGCTTCCTGATATAGATCCAATAAAAAATCTCCTATTTCCAGGAGCTTACAAGTCAGTCTTTACAATAGCAGTCTTAAGCCGCTTCTAAAACGGAATATCGTCGTCAAAATCATCGAACGCACCACCTTGAGCGGGTGCGTTCGCCTGCTGTCCGCTGCCCTGGGCCTGAGGTGCCTGTCTTGGTTGGGGGGCTGATTGATCCATACCCTGATCAAAACCTCCAGCGCCTGCACCACCGCCACTACGCCCACCGAGCATTTGCATCTCGTTGGCAACGATTTCAGTGGTCCATCGATCCTGGCCGGATTGATCCTGCCACTTACGTGTCTGAATACGGCCTTCCACATAAATTTGCTGGCCCTTTTTAACGTACTCGGCTACGACTTCCGCAAGGCGATTAAAAAACACCACGCGGTGCCATTCAGTGCGCTCCTGCTTTTCACCTGTTTGCTTGTCCTTCCATTGATCACTGGTGGCGATGGTGACGTTCGCCACGGCACTTCCGCTAGGCGTATAACGTACTTCCGGGTCTTTCCCCAGATTGCCCACCAGTATTACCTTGTTAACTCCTCTTGCCATTTTTTAACCTCTATCGAACTTATATTGAACGGCTAATCGTACCATTTTTTAGGGTAGATAATTTAAATTTTAAATGCGACTTTCAAAGGGGGCAGACACTGATTTCTCAAAATCAACCGTGTCTGGCCCATTGAAATTACCCCTTCGAAATTAGTGCATCAATTTTTTCTGAATCGAAATGATCGGGATCAATTTTCAGGTACGCTATGGCTTCATCGGCAATCAGGCTCACCTCGATCACACCACGCACCTCGCTAAGCTGATTCGCCACTTCCTCAAGCAACATTGGATCACTCTGCTTTAAGTGAAGCAGTTTACTGTCATACAATTTAAGTGCGGGTGCGATCACCGTCAGCAACAGCCAGGCCAGTGAAAACACCAGGCACAATACAAACACGGCCTGGAACCCAAAATGGCCGCTCAGCCAACCACTTAGCGCACCGCCCACGAATACACCCAGGAACTGCGAACTGTTGTACACCCCGGTTGCTGTGCCCTTATTTGCTATTGGCGCAACACGCGTAATCAATGAGGGCAAAGTGGCTTCGAGGGTGTTAAAACCGGTAAAAAATAAAACCAGCCCGACCAGCAAACCCCACCAGCTCGTATAAACGCTAAACAGCATAACAAAAAGCGCGATGCTCAAAAGCAGCACCGCCAGCTGCATCGCACCCCGGGTTTTCTCGCGCTGGTGGCTTACCGCCATAAAGGGCAGCATACCGATCACACCCAGCACCATTACCGAGCTGTAAACTTTCCAGTGTTCGGATTTTTCCAGACC
>JAAELM010000460.1 GCA_024226635.1 Oceanicoccus sp.
GATCTTAAGGTATAGTACCTGGCGAGTGAAAAGTACTTGGCGGATTAAGTTTTATCTATAGATTTTTTCCAGCAGAGTATTGGGAGACTCTCAACTTTAATAAAAATAAAGGTATCTTATGAAATTAAAACTATTAAAAATAATAATAATGCTTTCTATAAGTACTGGATATGGATATGCAGCCACTAATGAAGCACCTACTAATGCAGAACTTTACGAAATGCTCAAGGCAAACCAGCAGCAACTTTCTGAAGCCAAGAAAAACCTTGTAGGTACTAATTCTGAATACAGCTATAAGGTGCTAGATCACGCTGAAAGCACCAATACCAAGCAGCTTTATCAGTTACAAGCCATACGTGACGGCATGTTACAAAGCAAGCTTACATTGGGTGGTCAGGTCACAGCTTTAGTCAATTATCAAAAAGCTAACGAAGACTCTAAGTTCGGCTGGTTAATGCGGCATCCAACATCCGCTAACCAAATTGGTGAAACGGTTTCTGAAGCAGTTATCCATTCAAGTAATTTAAATGTGACGGCAAAGCTGGCCGATAGTTTTACTGGCTATGTTGAATTGCTCTATAACCCCGAGCAAAACTTTGCTTCAGGTTCATCTATTACCGGCTTGCCGCGTAACAATGTGAATGTACGTCGTGCCTATATTTTATGGGGCGATCTTGCCAAATCACCTGTTTACGCCTCAGTCGGTAAAATGGATATTCCTTTCGGTCTTAATGACACAGTTAGCCCATTTACTAATTCAACTAACTGGCATTCATTTGCAGGTTTAGCTTATGGTGGCTTAGTCGGTTATTCTAAAGATAATCTTCATTTACGTGCGATGATCATTCAAGGTGGTGCTCAGTTCAGAAATGCGAACTCACCGGTTAAAGGCACAAACGTACCGTCATTAATCAATAACTATGCACTAGATGCAAATGTTGATATTAAGGTGTCAGAAAATGCCACCGTTCATGTTGGTGCGAGTTACCAATATGGTTCAAGCTATTGCCAGAGTTATGAAGATGACCCTACAACGCACGTTGTGGCAGGCCCGGGTGCACCAACAATTAATCCTGAACCACAAGGTGTACGTCACTTTAATGCCTGTATGGACAATAATGATTCGGTATCTTTGTACTCTACATATACTGCTGATGGTTTAAAGTTATTGGTTGAGTATGCAGAAACCCTGAAAGTTTGGCCGGGTACCTTTAACCCTTATATCCCTGAGTTTGCTGCAGCAAAGAATAAGACCTTTACTGTGGGCGCACGTCAGTCGGCTAATGTTGGCCTAGCCAATGATGTTGACTTCTCAGTTGAGTTTAGTCGTTTTGAAGCTGGCCCATCCGGCTCGCCATGGGAAAAACAAGATCAGTTAGTACTGGGAGCATCGTACTATGTTGCGCCGAATGTTAACTTGTTTGCCGAAGCCATTCGCGTTGAGGGTTGGGTGCCATTAAACTTTTTAAGTGGTGGTAATCCTGGAAGCGAAGTGGGTACTTCATGGTCAAGTCAAACATCGACGACTGAAGTGTTTACCTTAGGTATTCAAGCGGCTTTCTAGCCTGGCCGGTTTTGTTTAGAAAGGGCATGTCGTATCTGAGTGGATACGGCATGCCTTTTTAACTATTTGGTGCCGAAGGCGGGACTTGAACCCGCACGAGCATAGCTCACCACCCCCTCAAGATGGCGTGTCTACCAATTCCACCACTTCGGCTTGTTTCGTTAAATCTCAGGGATGTCTAACTCAGAGGGCGCTGCTGGAGCGTCTAATACGGGTATATCGTCACTAAGGCCTTGCCCTATAGCCGCCTCATCGATAGCCGGGATATCACCTTCAGCAACTGGTGCAAACTGACTTTCAACAACCGCAGGTACTGGCAGATCTACCGCATTGACTGCAACGGACTGGTTTTTAGCGATAACAGCCAAACCAAAGCTGGTAGCAAAAAATAAGGTCACTAACCATGAAGTAGACGTGGTTAATACATTACCGCCGCCACCGCTGCCAAATAGGGTTTGGGATGAACCAGCACCGAAAGATGCGCCCATATCGGCTCCCTTGCCTTGCTGAATCATAATTAAGCCAATAATGGCTAAAGCCGCCAACATATGTACGATTAATATAATCTGTTCCATCTTTTATTCTCTGATCTCTATAATTTTCTTAAAAAACAAATGGTTAGCTGATTGCAGCCACACAAATAGCGGCAAAATCTTCAGCCTTTAATGATGCACCGCCCACTAAGGCGCCATCAATATCCTGTTTACCGAATAACTCCGCAGCATTATCCGCTTTAACACTGCCACCGTACAATAGCTGCAAACCTTCAGCTACGGCCTGGCTCTCCGCTGCCAGTACCTGACGAATATGGGCATGAACTTCCTGAGCC
>JAAELM010000461.1 GCA_024226635.1 Oceanicoccus sp.
CGCCTTACCGGTGAAGACATTGTGCATTACATTCACACTGAATTTGGTGTTCATTACCACTTAAATCATGTCTATAAAATTCTAAAGCAACTTGGCTTTAGTTGGATCACAAGCCGCTCTAAACACCCAAAACAATCATTACAGAGCCAAGAGGCTTTTAAAAAACTTCCAGCTGGAAACGATCCTTCACACTCCAGGTCATCTCCCTCTGGATCGCGTTGACGTCTGGTTCCAAGACGAAGCACGATTCGGTCAGCAAAATCAGACGTCCAGAATATGGGCTGCGAAGGGCAGCAGACCAAGAGTGGTAAAGCAACAGCAATTCGATTATGGCTATATCTTTGGTGCGGTGTGTCCGAGCAATGGCAATACCCAGGCGCTTATCAGCCCTCTTGTCAATAAAGAGGTGATGAAGCAGCATCTGAAATTGATCAGCGAAGCGACAGAGCCTGGGCGTCATGCCGTTGTTGTGATGGATGGCGCTGGCTGGCATACATTCGACACGGCCAGCCCATTTACCAACGTCAGTCTCGTAAAACTCCCAGCCTATTCTCCGGAGCTGAACCCGATGGAACAGGTATGGCAATGGCTACGGCAGCGTTGCTTATCAAACCGGGTATTTCGAGGTTACGAAGAAATAGTAGAACAGGTCTCTCGTGCCTGGAATACATTCATTGCGGATGTTGAGCGAGTCAAAAGTCTCTGTTGGAGAGAGTGGACAAATTTGGTCAATTAATTAATGCAATTGGTATAATATTAGCCTGTAC
>JAAELM010000462.1 GCA_024226635.1 Oceanicoccus sp.
AGCCGATGTCCGATATGGATGGCAGCAAGCTTTCCATTATCACAGCAACATTAAAAGCCAAGGGTAAGGCCCTATCGCAAAAGGTTCTGGCTAAAATGGATCAATCCAAAGCCGAGCTCGACGAATACCTTGGGCGCACTTTACCTGAAAGAAAACTGGCTCTGGAATTTATTCTGCCAAGCTTAAAAAGCAAAAAAGACTGCGGCAACACAATCACCCCAAAAAAAGTTGAAAAACTTTTTAATACCAAAGGCAAACCCCTTAGCAACCTTTTTGCCAAAGCTGAACAAGACCTTGCCAAGCTTTCCAAAACCCCCTTATCCAATAGCAAACGCTTAGCGCTACTCGACAGCTATTTCCCAGCACTTAGCGAGAAGGCCAAATCCCTTATCGCAATGATCGAACGCAAACCTTCCATTTATGATGATGAGAAACGAGCTTCTATGGTAGACGGCTCACTCAATAGCCTCAAACACTTAATTACCGGTTATAAACAGATCTATGCCGACCTTTATGAATCCGCTAATGTGGTTTATGGCCCGCAACGCAAACTGGCCAATCAAGTCGCCTTTACATTAATTGACTGCCTGACCATGGAGCAACTATTGTCTGTTGCATTACACGCACGAGTTTCAGCTGCCTCAATAAAAACAGTTAATAAACTTTACCACGTACTATCTCACTATGAACCCCAGCAGCTCACCATTAAGCGACATGCCTACTCCTTAGCTAAAACAACAACGATTAATCGATTATTCACTCACTACCAGTTATTTGGCGTACTGGATTACCTAAGCATTTCCACAGCTCAACAGCGATTAATGCATGCTTACCTAAACCAGCATTATGCACTGATCCGCACAATACCATTAGCCATCAGCTCGCGCTTACCGGCTATAACTCCTTCTCAACAGCTACTCGCTATTAAACATGACACCAGTACTACAGCCCTATTTATAAGTAACGAGACCGAGCTTCAAGCGAAATCCGACACTGTTTATATTTTCATCCAAGCCTTTTTCAACCAAGTGAAAAAAGACTATGTTGAAGCACTGAAATTGCGAATGAATCGTCGCAACAAGCATAGCTCACCAGCTTTAGCAGATAGCCCTATTGAAAACACACTGCCTATGCTGAGTGCACTTAATCTCAGTATTAGAAACATAGAATCCGGCATCACTAGACCAAGTTATACCCTTTATAGAGCTATTGACCTTAAAGCCTATAGCGGCATAGACGATATCATCGGCTATAACCACTATGCGTATGCGCTACAACAAAAAGGGCCTCTGCAACCGGGCCAACCTGTCGGCAACTTGCCGGAAAAACCCACCGCCAGTAAAAGCACCTGGCAGTGCGCAATGGAAGACGATAAGGCTATCCACTTACAAACCATCGAATGCAAATTAGGCGTACCCATGGATATAGGCCGCCTTGTGCAATTTATTAAAACAATAAAGACTGCAAGCGAGGATGACAAAAAAGAAACAACAACAGATGAAAGCGTTCTAGCCGTCATCACAAGCATTGAAAGAACGTCACAGAGTAAGATTCTGGTAATCGCTAAAATTATTAGCAGAGAATTTACCGCTGCAGCAATCCAGGACAAATATCCGCATGCACTGATCGCTAAAGCCAACCATCAATCAATATTAATCAGCCATCATCAAGCTGACTACTGGAATGACAACATAACCAGCATAACTTTTCCCGATCAAAGCAATGCTTATATTGCAATAGCAGGCTTAAGTTGTGCCACCAACAATATACAACTGTTCCATTTAAAGTAAGTTTAAAAATACAACCCTACCTGATCACAAACATCGCGTGACAGGCCCCACACAAATAAAAATAAACTTTGCCAAGCCGGTTTATGACTAGGGGGCAGTATATTTTATATGCATAATCACTACCCCTAACACGGATCAAAGGAGCGTCTTATGAAACTTATTTTCTCTCAAAACAGTATTTTTCATCTTTATAGATTGGGCTTGGTGGTAACAGGGATAACAAAAAAGAAATATCGCTTAAGAAATGGCGAAGAAATGAAATCCCTGATTCGTTATTGCAATCGTTCCGATAACACCAGCATTTGCAGGCAGTACGATGCATTTTTGCATTCACTGGAACCTGAGATGTTAACTGAAATTGAAATGCTAACCGGCAGCTTGTTGAAAGAGACCAAAACGCGTTTAGTGGGTTAAATCTTATTTAGCTTGAGCATCGTAAACAGAGGGGAAATTGGGTGGCAGTCCAACCAGCCACATCCCGGCACACGTTTTGATAACTACCGTTGCTCCCTTCCGGGCCTGGCGGGGTTTGCTACCTAACGTTGCGAGAGGACCGGAAGGACCACCATAACATCTTTGAAACATCATCTTAATGGCTCAAGGCTAGAGCCCTGCTTCAAAGGCCGCGTATTGTGCTTAAATTTAGCGGCCCTTGCAAGCGCATTTTTTGCATCATCGGTCAATAAATCGCCAGCCTATCAACTTCTTACCAACCGCCTATCAACCGCCTATCAACTACCTATCAACTACATGGCAGGCTGTGGAGGAAACTTTGCCAATATCGCAGCAACCATTTCATCCACGTAGGTATCTCGTTCCTGGGGAGTTCCATTATTGAGCCGTTTACCGGCGACACCACGCCAAATAAGCTCTGTACTGGCAGGCTCAATCACGTCCAGCATAAAGGTGCCCTGCTTATATTGGCGCACTGTAATATCACGCCCAAAGCCAGCACCATAACCGTAACAGCCTCTCCAGCAGGAAGGATAATAACCATAGTTACTGTGAAAACTATTTACGCTAAGTTTGGTTTCTGCGCTGACATGGTAAGTAATAAAAAAGTCTGCGCCTTTTTCACCTTCGGCTTTTACAAAGCCCAGAGCTGCTAACTTACCTTCTACCGCTCGACGAACCCGCTTATTCATCAAGTCATTATCAACCAGGGGGTCGATAACTAGTTTTTGCTTTGGCTCCATCCAGGCGTAAGTACTTAAACGGTTAAAATCACGCTCTGTGTCATAATCTGCACTGACTGAAACTCCAGTACAGGCAGTTAAGCTGACCATCGCTAACAGCAGCGCTGGGAGCATGGCTAATTTGACCAATCGAGCTTTAACTCCAGAAAATCTATTCATAATGTCACCTCTAAAATCCTTCTTTCTGTACCGGGTTAACTTATAACTTCAAACTATCTATTGCAAGACAAGATAAAAAGCAGCATTACCTCGCCGGATACGCAATACCAAACGGCGATCAGAAAGGCTGGCAGCCTTTTCTAAATCCGCCAGACTGGAAACCACTCGACGATTAGCGGATAAAATAACATCACCCTGGCGTAAACCTGAGGATGCTATGGTAGAGCCCTGCTTAATATTTACCACCTCAATACCACCCTGCCTGACCAGTTGTAATGTAGCGCCTTCTAAAAAGGGATGTATGGCATCACTGATTGCCTGCCGTCCTATCACTTTTCCCACCCTGGCCTTAACAACTTTACTTTTACCATCGCGTAACACCGTCAGCATTAAACTCTCACCAATGCGGCGGCGGCCAATTTCATTGCGCAACTGCGCACTGGTTTCAACTGCTTTACTATCAACACTGACAACAATATCCCCCGGCAATAGTCCCGCCTTCTCCGCCGCTGATTCTGACTGCACCTGCGCAATAAGAACAC
>JAAELM010000463.1 GCA_024226635.1 Oceanicoccus sp.
AATGACGTTCGAGGTTTAGGCAGTGATATTCCCAACAACAAACTCCTGCACGGCAGACAAATCATTATCTAAAACAGTACAGCGCTCTTCATCATCAAACAGACTCGCCATATGATGGGGTAACTCAGGCTCATGGGGATAACCCGCCTTCATCACCGCTTCCGGAAATTTAGCTGGATGTGCAGTCGCCAAAGTAATCATCGGGATATCTTTACGGCGGCGCACCTTGCGCGCAGCTTCCACACCTATCGCCGAGTGGGGGTCCAGTAAATATTCTTGTGTATTGTAAACATCGGCAATAGTTTTAACGGTTTTCTCATCATCAACTTTACAGCTATCAAACAAACTGCGCACATTGGCAAAAGCAGCATCCGTTAACGTAACATCTTCGGTCTGGAAACGGGTCATTAAATCCTTAATTGCCGCGCCATCACGACCGTAACAATCAAATAGCAAACGCTCAAAGTTACTGGAAATAACAATATCCATACTGGGTGATAAGGTATGCACTAAGTCGTGCTTGGCAAAATCATTATCACTAATGCAACGGTGCAAAATATCATTGGTATTGGTGGCAACAACCAACTGATCAATTGGCAAGCCCATTTTAGAGGCCAGGTAACCGGCATAAATATCACCAAAGTTACAGTAGGCACTGAGAAGGCAACCGGACGCAGTGGGCCACCCAACGATAAAGAGGCATAAAAATAATAGACAATCTGGGCCATAATTCTCGCCCAGTTAATCGAGTTGACTGCCACTAGCTGGCGATCTTCCGGCAAAAAGCTTTTATCGTTAAAGCTGGCTTTGACCATGGATTGGCAGTCATCAAAATTACCTTTAACGGCAATATTATGAATATTGTCAGCCAGCACTGTCGTCATCTGGCGACGCTGTACATCCGAGACACGCTGATACGGGTGCAGAATGAAGATATCGATATTGCTGCAACGCTTGCAACCCTGAATAGCGGCAGAACCGGTATCACCAGAAGTTGCCCCCATAATCACCACTTTTTGATGGCGACGCTCAAGCACGTAATCCAATAAGCGCCCCAACAATTGCAGGGCAAAATCTTTAAAGGCTAACGTTGGCCCCTGGAATAATTCCAGCACCCACTCGTTTTTATCCAACTGCACTAACGGTGCAATGGAGGGGTGACGAAAATCGACATAGGTATCATCAATAATCACCTTTAGGTCATCGGCGGGGATACAGTCACCAATAAAGGGCTGAACAATTTTAAATGCCAGGTCGGTATAGCTAAGACCAGACCAGGAAGCGATTTCTTCCTGAGAAAAAGTGGGCAGGGTTTCTGGCACATATAAGCCACCATCAGGTGCTAAACCCGTTAGCAAAACCTCTTCAAAATTTAATGCCGGAGCCTGTCCGCGGGTACTGATATATTTCATGTTTTAAACCAATAATAATCTGTAAAAATTAACCTAATGACTCAACTCGAATACGAGTAACCTGACCAGCAATAGAATCCAGCGCTTCAATCCCGGTAATGGCAGAGTCCAGTTTATTTTCAACTGAGCGACTGGTCAGGATAATCAGGGGCACATGATGCTGACCTTCTGCCGGTTCTTTTTGGATAATGGCTTCAACACTGATGCCTGCCTCGGAAAGAATTTGTGCAACACTGGATAATACACCCGGCTTATCTTGCGCAGACATACGTAAGTAGTAAGCCGTTTCTATATCGTTGATATCAACAATCGGGGTATCGTTTAATGCGCCTGGCTGGAAAGCCAGATAGGGTACGCGGTGTTTGGGCTCTGCACTCAAGGTACGGGCAACATCAACAATATCGGCTACCACTGCTGAGGCTGTAGGTTCTGCACCGGCACCAGCTCCGTAGTATAAGGTTGGGCCAACCGCATCACCCTGTACCAGTACTGCATTCATTACGCCGTCTACATTGGCAATTAAACGCTTCTCGGGAATCATGGTTGGGTGAACACGCAACTCAACACCATTGTCGGTTTGACGCGCTACTCCCAAGTGTTTGATGCGATAGCCTAGCTGCTCAGCATACTCCACATCATCCCGGGAGATGTTAGTGATACCTTCGGTATAGGCTTTATCAAACTGCAGGGGAATACCAAAGGCGAGCGACGCAAGGATAACCAGTTTATGGGCAGCATCAATACCTTCAACATCAAAGGTAGGGTCTGCTTCAGCGTAGCCCAGGTCCTGTGCTTCTTTAAGGACATCGTCAAAATCACGGCCTTTATCGCGCATTTCAGTCAGGATAAAGTTACCGGTACCGTTGATAATACCCGCCAACCACTCAATTCGGTTGCCGGCCAATCCTTCACGGATTGCTTTAATAATGGGTATGCCACCAGCCACGGCCGCTTCAAAGGCAACACTGACGCCCTGCTCGGCGGCGGCGGCAAAAAGTTCGTTACCATGCTCGGCGATAAGGGCTTTGTTGGCGGTAACCACATGTTTGCCATTGGCAATAGCCTTTAGCACCAACTCTTTGGCGACAGTCGTGCCACCAATAAGCTCAACCAGGATATGAACATTTGGGTCTTCAGCCACGGCAAAGATATCGGTACTCACGGTAATACCTTCAATATCAGCACCACGACGAGCACCAATATGGCAAATTTCGATAGCACAGCCAGCCCGTGCTGCAATATCCGCACAGTTACGATTCAAGACATCAAAAGTGCCTTTACCAACGGTTCCAAGACCACAAATACCTATATTGACGGGGCTCAAACTACCCTCTCCTGCTTATTGGTGAAATTAGCGATAAAATTCGAAGGCGCATTGTATTTCAGCTGGGGCTGCAAAGCCATCTTGAATGGGGGAAATTGTGGTGTTATTGGGGGGAAGGAAAGAACCGTCATTCCCGCCGAAGCCTACCCCCGAGTGTATTCGTCGGGGGCGGGAATGACGTAATAGGAAAAGAATCGTAAACGTGATGCAAGAGCTGAGGTGGGTCCCACACCATCTACTTTCCCAAAAAAACTTACTTCTTAGCCGCCGCCTGTTTCTTCTGCAATTCAGCCGCCAACTCGGGATCTACAGCTATACCCAGTGCACTAGCGAGTTGCAAGGCAGGCATATAACCGGGCATTAAACGACCTTCAGTCGTTACCATAGCCGGTGTACCACTAACGCCAACTCGTTGGCCTAATTTAAAGTGTGCTTCCACAGGGTTACCCGGGCACACATTGGTGGGGATACGCTGCCGGTTTTTAAGTTTGGTCATAGCGGCTTGCTTGTCATCGGCACACCATGCGCTGGCGATTTTCTTATAGGAGTTAGAACCTATACCTGCACGCGGGTAAGCCAGATAGCGGACTTCAATACCCAGACGGTTTAGATCAGGCACTTCCTGATGTAGTTTCTGGCAGTAAAAGCAGTCAACATCGGTAAATACCATAATAGCGGCTTTAGCGGGCTGGTCTGCGGGGGCGAATATAATCATATCTTCAGGCTTTAGTGTTGCCATCAATTCGGCACGGCCGCCCTCGCGTGCCCTCTCCGCTAAATTGATAAAACCACCGGGGGCCGCTTGATAAAGGTCACCCAATACAAAATATTTGCCATCTGCAGTGGTATAGAGCACTGGGCCGTTGGCCACTTGTACCGCATAAAGGCCTGAAATCTCACTGGCGTTGATTGACTGAAGGTTAAGACCCGGACGGCTGGCTTTAAAGCTGGCCTTAATCGCACTTTGCACTTCTGCAGGTGCTATAGCCGGGACAGCCTGCGCCTGCGCAACACTTAGACTGGATACAGCCAGCATTAGTAAAGCTGCCGTTAAGACCGGTAAACTCGCAAACAATTTCATGTAATTCTCTCTATTTAACTTTATGGGTCATTCTGGATTCCCGCTTTCGCGGGAATGACGTTTTTAGGCTTTACCCTCTAGGGTGATGTTCGGCATGTAAATCTTTCATTCGCTCTCTGGCGACATGAGTATATATTTGTGTAGTGCTCAGGTCACTGTGCCCAAGGAGTAATTGTACAACTCGCAGGTCAGCACCGTGGTTAATCAAATGGGTGGCAAAAGCATGGCGCAGGGTATGGGGCGATAAGGGGCGAGTTATGCCGGCCCGCTGGGCGTAGATTTTAATACGGTGCCAGAACGTTTGGCGAGTCATCATTGTGCCCCGTTTTGAGGGGAACATCACATCGCTCATCTTTGCCCCTAATAGCAGTGGCCTGGCCTGCTGCATATAGCGCTGCAGCCAAAGTAGAGCTTCTTCTCCAGTGGGCACCAGGCGTTCTTTGCTGCCCTTACCCATCACCCTGACCACTCCCTGGGTCATGCTTAGCTGGCCTACCTGTAAAGAGACTAACTCGGTTACCCGTAAACCGGAGGCATAAAGTAATTCAAGCATTGCCCTGTCTCTTAATTCTAACGGCTCATTAATATCGGGGGCCGCCAACAAGCCTTCCACATCTTCTTCGCTCAGGGACTTTGGTAGCGTTTTAGGGAGTTGGGGACTTTCTATATCAAGCGTGGGGTCGAGTGAAATTTGCGATTCCCGCAACTGGTATTGATAAAATCCACGTAGGCAAGAAAGCAGCCTCGCCGTTGAACGGGCCGATTGCTTCTTTTGCAAACGAAAGGAAAGGTAGGAATGGATATCGGTTTTTTGAACTTTAAGCAGCGCAACCGACTGGGTTACTAGCCAGCGATCAAAATGCACTAAATCACGCCGATAGGAGGCCAGGGTGTTCTGGCTTAGGCCCTTTTCCATAAACAGGGCATCCAGATAGAGGTCGATAACCGGATTGTCGTTTTTAGCGTTTGTCATTATTGAACTAGATTGCCGGTGTTAGATAACAATAACAACCCCTATCAAATTATTCTCAGGTATTCTGTCATTCCCAAGTATTCTGTCATTCCCAAGTATTCTGTCATTCCCGCGAAGGCGGGAATCTACAGTGCTGGATTCCCGCCTTCGCGGGAATGACGTTGCTTCTTGGCAATGACGAGTAGGCAGACACAAAAAAGGCAGCCAATGGCTGCCTTTTTGAAGTATTGCTAAAAAATTACTTAGCCAGCTTCTCTTTGATGCGTGCTGCACGGCCGCTAAGCTCACGCAAGTAGTAAAGCTTAGCCTGGCGCACATCACCACGACGCTTCACTTCGATACTATCAACCAGTGGGCTGTAAGTCTGGAAAGTACGCTCAACACCAACACCATGAGAAATTTTACGCACGGTAAATGCAGAGTTAAGGGCGCGATTGCGAACAGCGATAACCACACCTTCAAACGCCTGAAGACGCTCGCGGTTACCTTCTTTTACTTTTACCTGTACTACTAAGGTATCACCAGGACCAAATTCTGGTACTTCTTTGGTCATCTGTTCCGCTTCTAACTCAGCGATAATTTTGTTCTTGCTCATGGTTGACTCCTAAAGTCGTTCTGCCTGGCCTCACAGCCAGTATGTACTCTGTACTTATAGGCTTTGATCAACCTACATTGGTCCAGATGATTAAATGTTATCAGTGGCCATCTACTGCTTATCTAACTCAGCAATAAACTCTGCCAATAATGCTTTTTCTTCGGCATTGAGCTCGCGGTTATCAATTAACTCGCGGCGTCTTTGCCAAGTTCGCCCTAACGCTTGTTTTAAGCGCCAGCGACGAATTTTTTCGTGATCTCCGCTCATTAGTACCTCGGGTACTGGCCGGCCTTCAAAGTCTTCAGGCCTGGTGTAATGCGGACAATCCAATAAACCTTCGGCAAATGAATCTTCCTGCGCCGATTGATCATGGCCTAATGCACCGGGTATTTGCCTGACCACCGTATCGATCAAGACCATGGCTGCTAATTCGCCGCCACTCAGTACATAGTCACCAATAGACCATTCTTCGTCGATTTCCGTTTCGACTAAACGCTGGTCGATACCTTCGTAGCGACCAGCGACTAAAATCAAATGCTCCCGGCTGGCTAGCTCTTCAACACCGGCCTGGTCCAGTTGGCGACCTTGGGGAGACAGATAAATCACTGTGGTCTCTGACCCAAGTTTTTCCTTTGCGGCTTTTATCGCGCCCCGCAAAGGCTCAACCTTCATTACCATCCCCGGGCCACCGCCGTAGGGACGATCATCAACAGTACGATGCTTGTCCTCGGTAAAGTCGCGAGGGTTCCAATGCTGTACTGTGACTAAATCCTGTTTAACAGCTCGACCACTAATGCCATGGTCGGTAATGGCTGCAAACATCTCAGGAAACAGAGTGATAACACCAATTTGCACCAGCCTGCTCCCTCTACTAACAACGTCATTCCCGCAAAGGCGGGAACCCAGCACTGTAGATTCCCGCCTTCGCGGGAATGACAGCAGCGTTAAAATTCAGCATCCCAGTCAATCCGAATCAACCCCGCCTCTATATCAACGGTTTGAATCACCTGATCCGGTATCCAGGGAATCAAGCGCTCGCGCTTATCGATACTGCCCTGGCACTTTCTAACCACCAACACATCATTAGCGCCGGTTTCCATCATTTGCTTAACTTCCCCTAGCAGTTGTTCACCACCCTGTTCATTGGTGGTAAACACTTTTAGGCCGTTAAGCTGGTGCCAGTAAAAATCACCTTTGGCTAATACCGGCATCTCAGACACCGGGATAGCAATGTCTCGCTGACAATAACCGCGAGCCACCTCACGATCATTAACGCCTTCGATTAAGGCCACCAGACCTTTGCCGTGGCGTTTTGCCGCCTCAAAATCTATGGGTTCCCACTGGTCACCCTTATCGAGGTAGCAAGACTTATAGCCCATCAAATTTTCCATGGGCTGGGTATAGGAGTGAATTTTGACCCAGCCTTTAATACCGTAAACCGACGTAATCTTACCGATTACGACAAGCTCGCAGGCCTCAGTCATCACCCTGGCTCAATAGCTAACGCTATTAAGCTGCTGCTTTAGATTGAGCAACCAGGTTAGCAACACGCTCAGACAACTGAGCACCTTTGCTTACCCAGTAATCGATACGCTCTTGATCAACACGCAGACGCTCTTCAGAACCGCTGGCGATTGGGTTAAAGATACCCACACGCTCAATAAAACGACCATCGCGCGATGTGCGGCTGTCACTGACATTCAAGTGATAAAATGGGCGCTTCTTAGAGCCACCACGAGATAAACGAATAGTTACCATTACACTATATTTCCTAACAATTAGGCTCTGCCTGCTGGCCAGAGCTTGAAAAATTTATACCCGTTGCACTCAGATCTTCGTACTGTCTTAGTGCACAACAGGAGACCGAGGGACAATAGGTCCCCCGGAAAGGCGCGGTATTCTACGACATAGCCCTTCGATTTGGAACCATTTAAGGAAGTTTTTTAACCCTGTTTCAGGTACTTAGCCACAGTATCTGGTGTTTTAGCAGTAATGCGCACCCAAATACCACAACAGCTACGGATTACTGGCCCGGAAAGCCACCGCCACCGGGGGGCATCATACCTTGCAGGCCACGCATCATATTGGCCATACCGCCCTTAGACTTCATTTTCTTCATCATTTTGGCCATCTGCTTATGCTGCTTTAGCAGGCGGTTAAGATCCTGGATTTCAGTACCGGAGCCCTGGGTAATGCGACGTTTGCGAGAGCCATTCAGCACATCAGGGTTGCGACGCTCCCTTGGAGTCATTGAATTAATCAAAGCTTCCATGCGGGTAAAGGCTTTATTATCGATCTGGGATTGAGCCATCTGGGCCATATTGCCCATGCCCGGAAGTTTATCCAGCATATCGCCAATGCCACCCATATTTTGCATTTGCTGCAGTTGGTCACGGAGATCTTCAAGGTCAAACTTCTTACCCTTTTTAATCTTCTTAGCCAGCTTCTCAGCTTTTTTGCGGTCCAGCTTTTGCTCGGCTTCTTCAATCAGCGACAACATATCGCCCATACCCAAAATACGGGAGGCGACACGATCGGGGTGGAAAGGGTCAAGGGCATCGGTTTTTTCACCCATACCCATAAATTTAATCGGCTTGCCGGTAATATGACGTACCGATAAGGCGGCACCACCGCGGCTATCTGCATCCGCCTTGGTTAGCACCACACCGGTTAATGGCAAGGCATCGTTAAAGGCTTTGGCGGTGTTGGCCGCATCCTGACCGGTCATGGCATCCACCACAAACAGGGTTTCAGCTGGCGTAATAGCAGCGTGTAGCTGCTTAATCTCGGTCATCATTTCTTCGTCAATGGCTAAACGACCGGCGGTATCCACAATAAGCACATCGGCAAACTGTAGTTTGGCCTCAGCGATAGCACCGTTGACGATATCAATGGGTTTTTGTTCGATAGTCGATGGGTAGAAAATAGCTTCAACTTCTTCAGCCAGTGTTTCCAGCTGTTTAATTGCCGCCGGGCGGTAGACGTCGGCACTGACGACCATCACCTTTTTCTTTTCTTTTTCCTTCAGGAAGCGGGCCAGCTTGGCTACCGAAGTGGTTTTACCCGCACCTTGCAGGCCAGCCATCAATACCACCGCTGGTGGCTGGGTTGAGAGATTGAGGTTCTCATTAGCTTTGCCCATTAAGGCTTCCAGTTCGTCGTTAACAATCTTGACGAACATCTGGCCGGGGCTCAGGCTCTTGCTAACTTCCTGCCCTACTGCACGCACCTTGATGGCCTCGATAAAATCTTTAACTACCGGCAGGGCAACATCCGCTTCCAGCAAAGCCATTCGCACTTCACGCAGAGTGTCTTTAATATTGTCTTCCGTCAGACGCGCCTGACCAGTAATACTTTTCAGGGAATGAGATAGACGATCTGTTAGGTTCTCGAACATAATGCGGTGATTCTCTGGCGACGACTTGTATTGAATTAGTGTAAACTGGCAAAGTATAACCGAGCTGGTAGCTCGAACCAACATGCTCAACTGAAATGTTCAACAGAATATGCCCTACGGATAAGACCCGAAACGATAACGATGATTACTGCCGCCAACATCATAGCTATTTGCCTTTATCTGCTTGCAGCAGGGCTACAGGCTGCTTACCTATTAAACAAAACCAAACAACCAAAGACCTCCGTATTACTGGGAATTGGTATTGTTGCAGTGCTGGCCCATTCCTATAGTGCGGTTGATATCATTTACTATGACCAACAAATAGACCTGGGGTTTTTCCGGGTATCCTCGCTAATATTTTGCTGTATTGCCGCTATTAACCTGATCAGTATTTTGCGTCGCCCAACCAGTAACTTATTGGTGGCACTATTTCCATTGGCCGCCCTTTCTATTGTTGTTTCAAGCCTGTCTTCACCGATGCGCGGTATTTCAGTGGCCTCACCTGGCTTGCTTAGCCATATCCTGATTTCTATTTTGGCCTATAGCCTAATGACGATTGCCACCATTCAGGCGATTGCACTGGCCCTGCAGGAACGCCACCTTAAAGGTCATCATATGGGGGGCATTTTAAAAGCATTGCCGCCACTGCAAACGATGGAGCAAATCCTGTTCGAGCTGATTTGGATAGGCATGGGGCTACTAACGCTGTCACTGATAACCGGCTTTATCTTTATCGACGACCTGTTCGCCCAGCACCTGGCCCATAAAACCTTTTTCAGTATTTTGGCCTGGGTGATTTTTGCCATCTTGCTATGGGGAAGGCACCAGTTAGGCTGGCGCAGCCAGACAGCGGCACGCTGGACCTTTGGTGGCTTTGCAGCGTTGATGCTGGCTTACTATGGCAGCAAATTTGTGCTGGAACTGATTCTTCCCTAGCGGTTGCTTCTATTTCTGTTTTTCTTCAAGATAAGCGGCCCTGAATAATATAAGGAACACCACTCGTTGAACGAGTTATCCCTGGAAGTACTCTTCGCCATCCTGGCGGTACTACTACTACTTTCTGCCTTCTTCTCCAGCACCGAAACTGGCATGATGTCACTCAACCGTTACCGGCTGAAACACCTACGCAAGAAAGGCCATAAAGGTGCTCGCCGCGCCTCCCGTTTATTAAAACGCCCCGACCGTTTAATTAGTCTGATTTTAATTGGTAACAACCTGGTTAACTTTATTGCCGCCTCTTTGTTTACGGTGATTGTGATTCGCCTTTGGGGTGAAGCCGCTTCCGTGGTCATTGGTCCTATTATTTTAACTCTGGTGTTTTTAATCTTTGCCGAGATCACCCCCAAAACTATCGCAGCTTTTTATCCTGAAAAAATTGCCTTCCCCGCCAGCGCTGTATTGGTTCCGTTATTAAAAATTCTGTATCCGCTGGTTTGGTTTATTAACAACATCACCAACAACCTGCTAAAACTTGCTGGCATTGATACCAGAAAGCAAAACGAAGACAACATTAGCCAGGATGAGCTACGTACTATTGTAGGTGATGCCGGCCCACATATTCCTCAGCGTCACCAGGGTATGTTGCTTAATATTCTCGACCTTGAACAAGCCACGGTTGAAGATATTATGATCCCCCGCAACGAAGTCGTCGGGATTGATCTTGATGATAATGACGAAACCCTGCTGGAACAGTTACGCTCTATTGAGTTTACGCGTATCCCGGTGTTTGAAGACAATATCAATAATGTGATTGGTATTTTCCACCAACGCAATGTCAGCCGTGTGATTGATGAGCAAGGTAATATCGACCGCAGCAGTTTAATGAATCAAATTCGCGAACCTTATTTCACCCCTGAAGCAACGCCGTTGCATACACAGCTGGTAAACTTTCAGCAGGCCCAACGTCGCCTGGGTATCGTGGTAGACGAATATGGTGTTGTTCAGGGTGTAGTGGCGCTGGAAGATATTTTGGAAGAAATTGTCGGCGAGTTTACTTCTAATATGACCGACCAGATCAGGGATATTCACGCCCAACAAGATGGCTCTTTTATTATCCACGGCACAGCCACGATCCGCGATATCAACAAAGGCCTGGACTGGGAATTGCCCGCCGATGGTCCCAAAACTTTAAATGGTTTATTGCTGGAGCAATTGGAATCATTTCCTGATGGTTCGGCCTGTGTGGCAATTGAGAATTACTATTTTGAGATTCTTGAGATCAAGGAAAACATTGCTACTACGGTTAGGTCAGTAAAAGGTGAAGCGACGGTTGATGAGGGTGACGAGTAAAATTAAAACACGTCATTCCCACGAAGGCGGGAATGACGATGGGGGTGGAGGTTAGGGCATATCGTCGATTTCTGCCCCTTCCTTAACAGGTATCACCAAATCTTCCTTGGAAATCCCCATAACCAAAAGAATATTGGCCGCCACATAAATCGATGAGTAGGTTCCCACCAACACACCAATAATTAATGCGATGGCAAAGCCGTGAATCAACTCACCACCGTAGCTAAACAGGGCGATCAGTACTAACAAAGTTGTTACAGATGTTACCAGGGTACGAGCAAGGGTTTCTGTTAGCGATGTATCAATCACCTTCTCTGCGTCAGCTTTACGAATTTTACGGAAGTTCTCTCTAATACGATCCGATACCACAATAGTATCGTTAAGCGAATAACCAATTACAGCCAATACCGCCGCCAATACCGTTAAGTCAAAGTCCAACTGCAGTATGGAAAAAATCCCCAGCACAATAATTACATCGTGCGCCAAAGCCGACACCGCACCTACCGAAAACTTAAACTGGAAGCGGAAGGCGATATAAACCATTACCATACCCAGCGCCATTAACATCGCCAGACCGCCCTGCTCTTTTAATTCGTCACCCACTTGCGGGCCCACAAATTCAATACGACGCAAATCAATAGTGCCGTCAAAATCCTGCTGCAGTACAGCCACCAATTCTGCCCCTAACTTGTCACTATAGCCTTCTGGCAAACGCACCAGGATATCGGTCTCGGAACCAAAGTGAACCACTACCGCATTGTTATAACCCGCTTCAGCAATGGTATTACGGATATTAGTCAGTGGCTCAACTTTGCTATAGCCTACTTCAACTAAAGTACCACCGGTAAAATCCAAACCAAAATTTAACCCCTTAGTGGCCAATGAGCCCAGCGATACAAGCAACAGCACCAGCGAAAAAACCATCGCCAATTTCCGCTGCCCCATAAAAGGAATAATTTTCTGCGTTACTGTTTCTTGTTGTTCTGACATAAAACTTTTCGCCTCAGCGACTATTAATACGTTTTAAATAATTAGATAGATAATTTTTTAACTTTACGACCGCCATACACCAGGTTGATCATCGCTCTTGAAACCACAATTGCAGTAAACATTGAGGTGATAATCCCCAGGGATAATGTCACTGCAAAACCACGCACAGGACCTGCACCTACCGCATATAAAATAACGGCAACTAACAGCGTAGTAATATTGGCATCCATAATGGTGACAAAGGCTCGATCATAACCTGCACTAATTGCCTGCTGCGGCGATATGCGGTTTTTCAATTCCTCGCGAATACGCGCAAAAATCAATACATTGGCATCCACTGCCATGCCAACGGTCAATACAATACCGGCAATACCCGGCAGAGTTAATGTCGCTGACAAGATCGACATTAAGGCAATCAATAACACCAGGTTAAAGCTCAAACCGGCAACCGCCACCACGCCAAACAGACGGTAGTAAATCATCATAAAGACAGCCACCAGTGCCAAACCAATCTGCACCGAGATAACACCTAGCTGAATATTTTCCGCCCCCAAAGAAGGACCCACTGTACGCTCTTCAACAAAATCGATAGGCGCAGCCAGAGCACCCGCACGCAATAGCAGGGCAAGTTCTGCCGCTTCTGCAGGGTTATCAAGACCGGTAATCCTGAACTGCACACCCAAGGCATCCTGAATAGTCGCCAGGCTAATAATTTTCTTTTCATCAAACGGGACTTTGATCGCAATCTCTTCTCCCGCATCATTTATTTCATAACGGGTGCGACTCTTGCGCTCAATAAATAATACGCCCAAACGACGCTGGATATTATGCCGGGTCACGCGGTGCATCATGGCACCGCCCTCACTATCCAGGGTAATATTAACCTGCGGCTGACTGCTTTGGGCATCAAAACCGGCTGAGGCACTGGCAACTCGCTCACCGGTGATTACCACATCACGCTCAAGAAAGGCGCTGCCTATTCGGTTTTGATCACGAAATTCAAATTCTTCCTTGGCAGAACTGGCTGCATCAAACTTGGCCTCAAGACGAAATTCCATATTCGCTGTCTTGCCAAGAATACGTTTTGCTTCAGCAGTGTCCTGGATACCAGGCAACTCAACCACAATACGGTTGCGGCCCTGTCGCTGTACCAAAGGTTCAGAAACTCCTAACTCGTTAACACGATTACGCAGGGTAATTAAGTTCTGGTCCACGGCGTAATCTTCGATCTCTTTAACCTTGGCGGGAGAGATATCCAGATAAAGAAAGAAACTGCCTTCATTATCTTCAGCCTGGCGCTGCAACTCGCTATACTCGCTACGGATTTTGCTACTGGCCTGGTCACGCAAATCTTCGGTCTTAAATTTGCCGCGAATACGGCCATCGTCTTGCAGGCGAATAAAACCGCGAATTTTATCTTCACGGAGTACGCGCTTAATACCATTGGTATAGTTAACCATACGTTTATTAATAGCAGCAGCGGTGTCGACCTCTAACAGAAAGTGTACCCCGCCACTCAAATCAAGACCCAGTTTCATTGGCTGGGCACCCCAATCAGCCAACCAGTCTGGCGTGGTTGAGGCCAGGTTCAAGGCTACGATATAACCGTCACCCATCGCTCGCTGGATGACTTTCTGGGCAGGCAGTTGCAGCTCGCGGTCTTTTAAACGGATTAAGGCATTGCTACCTTTTGCGTTAACTTCGCCGCCAAAGAATTCAATATTCGCCTCCGTTAACGCCTTGGAAGCAATCTTTAAAGCCTTCTCATCAATCACCATAGCACTGCTCTCACCGGAGATTTGCACAGCGGGGTCAGGAGCATACAAATTCGGGGCGGCATAGAAAAAACCAAAGCCGACTATCAGCAGGATAAGTAGGTATTTCCACAGAGGATATTGATTTAGCATAGGGGTTCCATAAATAGGGCGATCTGTCGCCGTTACATCTTGCTCAATGTTCTTTTGTTATTGTTCACTTGTAGTATTCAAAACAAGCACTGATTCTAATCTACCCACACCCGTCCATTACGGAACAGACGCATCCAGGCACCATCTTCTTCCCATTCACCGGGCTGCCATGAGTTCTGCACCGCACGGAATACGCGCTCCGGGTGCGGCATCATAATGGTCACACGGCCATCATCGCTGCTAACAGCACTCACCCCCATTGGCGAACCGTTAGGGTTGGCCGGATATTGTTCAGTCACCGCCAGATGATTATCCACATAACGCATGGCTATGGCACCACTATCCACCAGCGCCTGCTGATGAGCGGCATCGGCAAATTCCGCACGCCCCTCACCATGAGCCACAGCAACCGGCATATGCGAACCCGCCATGCCCTGTAATAAGATAGACGGGGTCTGCTCAATTTTAACCAAAGCCACACGGGCCTCAAACTGCTCGGATAAATTGCGCACAAAACGTGGCCAATGGTCAGCACCCGGGATCAGTGATTTCAAGTTAGACATCATCTGGCAACCATTACAGACACCGAGACTAAAGGTATCTTGTCGATGGAAAAACTGCTGGAACTGATCTTTAGCGCGGTTATTAAACAAAATAGTCTTGGACCAACCTTCGCCGGCACCCAGGACATCACCGTAGGAGAAACCACCACAGGCAGCCAAACCTTTAAACTGATCCAGCTCAACCCGGCCTGTGAGAATATCACTCATATGAACATCGACAGCTTCAAAACCGGCACGATCAAAAGCAGCCGCCATTTCCAGCTGGCCATTAACACCCTGCTCCCTGAGTATTGCTGCTTTAGGGCGCGAACCTTTGGCAATAAAAGGCGCCGCTATATCTTCATTTTGATCAAAGCTTAAATGGGTGGATAAACCGGGGTTGTCCGCTAACAAACCATCAAACTCTTGCTGGGCACAATCTGGGTTATCCCGAAGCGATTGAATGCGAAAACTAGTTTCACTCCATAGGCGCTGATAGTAGCTGCGATCATTGTCGATCAATAGGTTGTCGCCAGTACTAATACGGATTTTGTCATCACCATTCGTTGAGCCAATGGCATGTACAGCTTCAGTCAAACCCGCATCGGCAAACACGTTAAGCACGGCATCTTTATCCGCCGTTTTAATTTGCAAGGCTGCGCCTAATTCTTCGTTAAATAAAGCGGCGACTGGATCATCACCCAAGGCGGTAATATCAATATCGATACCGCAATGCCCCGCAAAAGCCATTTCTGCCAGTGTTGCCAGTAAACCGCCATCGGAGCGGTCGTGGTAGGCCAACAATAAATCGGCTTCTAACAATTGCTGTATAGCATTAAAGAAACCCTTTAACTGTTCCGCACTATCAACATCCGCTGCTTCATTACCAATCTGGTTATAAACCTGCGCCAGGCAGCTGGCGCCTAAACGATTTTTACCAAGCCCGAGATCGATCAACAGAATATCAGTATCACCCTGGTCGGTATGCAACTGCGGCGTTACTGTTTTACGGACATCTAATACGGGAGAGAACGCGGTAATAATCAGCGACATAGGAGAAGTCACCGACTTCTCTTTGCCTTTATCTTCCCAGGCTGTGCGCATAGACATAGAGTCTTTACCCACCGGGATGGTCATACCGAGTTCTGGACACAACTCCATACCAACGGCTTTAACCGTGTCATAAAGGGCTTCATCTTCACCGGGGTGACCTGCGGCACACATCCAGTTTGCTGATAATTTAATATCGGATAAGGAGCCAATACGTGTAGCCGCAATATTGGTAATCGCCTCACCAATAGCCATTCGACCCGAAGCAGGACTATTGATCAATGCCATTGGGGTACGCTCACCCATCGCCATCGCTTCGCCGGCATTACTATCAAAAGCCACGGTGGTTACTGCACAATCTGCAACGGGCACCTGCCAGGGGCCAACCATTTGATCGCGGGCAACCATACCGGTAATCGAACGGTCACCAATAGTAATTAAAAAGTTTTTGCTGGCGACAGTGGGCAATTGCAAGATACGCTCGGCGGCATCATTCACATCAATTCTTGCAGTGCTAAAGCCGGGCTTGTCATAACGGCTGCGCTCAATCTCGCGATGCATCTTTGGCGGCTTGCCAAACAAAATAGACATCGGTAAATCAACGGGATTGTTGTCAAAATAACTGTCACCCACTCTTAGGTGATGTTCATCAGTGGCTTCACCGACTACGGCATAAGGGCAGCGCTCACGCTCACAGATAGCTTCAAACACGGCCAAATCTTCTGGCTTAACCGCCATCACATAGCGCTCCTGGGATTCGTTACACCAGATAGCCAAGGGTGACATGCTCTGCTCATCATTAGGCACATTACGTAATTCAAAAGTACCGCCACGGTTACCATCTTTTACCAACTCGGGAAAAGCGTTAGATAAACCACCGGCACCCACATCGTGAATAAAGGCGATGGGGTTGTTATCGGCCATAGCCCAACAGCGGTCTATGACTTCCTGGCAGCGGCGCTCAATTTCAGGGTTTTGGCGTTGTACGGAGGCAAAGTCCAGATCTTCGCTGGAGCTACCAGAGGCCATACTGGAAGCAGCACCGCCCCCCAGACCAATCAACATGGCAGGGCCACCGAGGGCAATCAGTTTACAGCCCGCATCAAATTCAGGCTTATCCACATGCTCAGCTTTGATATTGCCGTAACCACCGGCAATCATAATGGGTTTGTGGTAACCACGGCGCTCAATGCCCGCTGGGCCATTGACAGTTTCTTCATAGGTACGGAAGTAGCCATTGAGGTTGGGGCGACCAAACTCATTATTAAATGCGGCGCCGCCAATGGGGCCTTCCAACATAATATCCAGCGCGGTCACAATGCGGTCAGGCTTGCCGTAATTTAATTCCCAGGGCTGTTGGTAACCATCAATCTGGAGGTTAGAAACCGAGAAGCCGGTTAAACCTACTTTGGGTTTGGAACCACGACCTACTGCACCCTCATCACGAATCTCACCACCGGAGCCGGTGCCTGCGCCGGGAAACGGTGCAATGGCTGTGGGGTGATTATGCGTTTCTACCTTCATCAACAGGTGAATATCTTCCTGGTGGTAGCTATAGGTATGGGAGCCCGGGTCAGGATAAAAACGGCCCGCATGGCTGCCTGCAACAACGGCGGCGTTATCGGAATAAGCCGAGAGTACATTCTCGCCACCCAACTCATTGGTGTTTCTGATCATTTTAAACAGCGAGTGGTCCTGCTCTTCACCGTCGATGGTCCAGCTGGCATTAAAGATTTTATGCCTGCAATGCTCTGAGTTGGCCTGGGCAAACATCATCAACTCGACATCGGTTGGGTTTCGGCCCAACTCGGTAAAGCTTTCGACTAAATAATCAATTTCATCATCCGCCAACGCCAAACCTAAATTGATATTGGCCTCAGCCAGCGCCTCGGTGCCACCGGCAATCACATCAACCGATGTCATAGGCGTAGGGTCATCGTGGGTAAACAGCACCTCAACATCATCAAGGCTGTGCATCACCACCTCGACCATACGGTCATGAACCTGGGCCGAGACGGTTTGCAATTGCTCATCAGACAAGGCTGGCTCTGCTTTGATGTAATAAGCAACACCACGCTCAATCCGGGTAATTTGTTCCAGCCCGGCATTATGGGCAATATCGGTAGCCTTGCTGGACCAGGGGGAAATCGTTCCGGGGCGAGGAACCACCAGCAACATTTGACCATCGGTACTGACAGCCTCGGCCTTTGGGCCATAATGCAGTAATTGGGCTAACACATTTTGTTGTTCATCATTCAGGGAAGAGCTGGCATCAGTAAAGTGCACAAACTCTGCACTCAGGCTATTTAAACCGGGAACAGAAGACTTCAGGGTATCCAGGAGTTTTTGAATACGAAAACCGGATAGAGCGGGTGCGCCACGATTAATCAACATTTTACGTGAAGGCCTTTGTCAGCAAGTGATGGAATGGTGAAAGGCCGCTATTCTACTGGAAGTTGGCGGCAGACTTAAGCCCAGCTGAGGGATAATTTCACCCTTTATACTAACTATTGCCAAGACGAAGCCACTATCTGCCTATACACTTAAGGCATGCTTTGGAAAAGACGACTAAAAAATCCCTGCTTGTTAAGCACCCTACTGCTATTGGGCTCACTTTGCCTGGTATCGGGTTGTACAGAAAAAGACCAGCCCAGGACGATTAAAGAGCAAGGTACTTTGCGTATTGTCTCCAGAAATGGCCCCAGCACCTATTTTGAAGACCGCACAGGCGCCACCGGTTTTGAGTATGAACTGGCACGGCTGTTTGCCGAGCATCTGGATGTGGATTTGGAGGTTACGGTACTACATAGCCTGGAAGAAATTTTTCAATCACTGGAGGATAACAATGTACACCTGGCCGCAGCCGGCTTAACAATAACCGAAGAACGGCAAAAACAACTCAACTTCTCCCCAGCCTATATGGAAATCAAACAATATGTACTTTACCGCGCTGGCACCAAACGACCGAGGTCACCGGAGCATCTGGTTGGCAGCAAAATCACAGTAATGGCAAAAAGCAGCCACAACGAGATACTCAACCGGCTTAAACCGGACTACCCCGAGTTAAACTGGCGCACAGCAACCGATGTTGAAACTGTGGACCTGCTGGACATGCTTAGCAGCAGTGAAATTGATTACACCATTTTGGATTCCAATGAATACCTGGCCAATCGCGGTTTTTATCCCCGCCTTAATATTGCTTTTGAAATTGGCCAACCCGGGCAGCTGGCCTGGGCCCTGCCCGGCACCATTACCACACCCGGGCTGATTGACGAATTGGCAACCTTCTTTAAAAAAATCAAAGATAACGGCACCCTGCGGCAACTTGAAGAGCGATTTTACAGCCATAGTGAACAGGTCAACCGTATTGGCTCTTTAACGTTTAACCAGGCCGTTGAACAAAGGCTACCCAAATACAAGAATATGATAGAGGCGATAGCCATCGAGTACGGCATTGACTGGCGACTGCTGGCGGCTATCAGCTACCAGGAATCCCACTGGAATCCCAGGGCAAGATCACCCACGGGGGTACGGGGTATGATGATGCTTACTCTACCTACCGCCAAAGAAATGGGTATTAAAAACCGGCTGGATGCCGAGCAAAGTCTCCGTGGCGGTGCCAGGTATTTTAATAAGATTTTACGCCGCCTGCCTGACCGGGTAAAAGAACCCGACCGCACCTGGTTTGCCCTGGCCGCTTATAATGTGGGTATGGGGCACCTGGAAGATGCCAGGAAAATCACTGAACGCCGTGGCGGTAACCCTAGCAAGTGGGCAGATGTGAAAGATAACCTGCCGCTACTTAGCAAGCGCCGCTGGTATAAAGGTACAAAACATGGCTATGCACGGGGCAACGAACCGGTTACCTATGTACAGAATATTCGTCACTTTTATAATTTATTGAATTGGACAGACGTGGCAAAAAACCGTACACCGCCGCCACAGCAAGTGGAGCAATATATACCGGAATCATTAAGAAGAAATATTAAGCCACTCTAGCTTTAACGATCCGCCTTGCTGCCACCCAGGCAGTCAGGGGACTCGGGAGAAACCGCCTCGCGCTGCTGCCATTCATCTGGAGTATATGTGTGCAGAGCTAAAGCATGAACAGGGCCAGCCAGTTCTTCAGCAAGCAGCTTATAAATCATTTGATGCCTGGCCACACTGCGCTTGCCGTCAAAATCAGCAGATACTGCTGTTACTTTAAAATGCGTTTCTGAATTCGCAGGCACATTATGGCTATGACTTTCATTGACCACTTCAAGATGGTCAACCACTAACTCAACCAACAATTTACTTTCAATATTCGATTGAACACTCATCAATCACTTCCACCCTGCCTATTTCAATTGTGTTCCAGCAATACCTTAACAATGGCCGAGAGTATAAATTCGAACAGCCGAAGATGATAGTTTTAAGTCGAGCTGTTGGCTAATAAAAGCGCGGTCTGTTTTAAGCGTATGGCTAGGCTATACTGTAAAGAGCTGGGTTTTAAATAGTGAGAAGAACTGAATCATGGATCAACCACTTTACGACATTATATTTACTGGACAGCTGGTGGACGGTGTTGATACCCAGACCGCCAAAACTAATCTGGCGACTCTATTCAAAACAACGCCGGGCAATGTTGAGAAAATATTTAGTGGCAAACCGCAACCTCTAAAGCGGGGTGTCGATAAACCCCAGGCCCTTAAATACAAGGCCGCCTTGCATAGGGCAGGTCTACTGGTTTCCTTTAGGGCTCACCAGCAAACCAATGACACAGCACAAAACGACGTCTGGTCTTTAGCCCCCACCGGCAGCGATTTACTCAAAGCCAACGAGCGGCAGCAAACACCAGGGGTCGAGGTTGATATCAGTAATATCAAGATGGTTTCAGCCTTTATGGAACCTGAGCCTGAGATCAAACCCATGCCGCCGGCACCGGATACAGGCCATCTTTCTGTGGCCGCTGCAGGAGAAGACCTGCTTACCGAGAGGCCGGAAACCCCACCTTCACCACTCCTGAATCTGGACGATATAACACTGGCACCAGCGGGCTCAGACTTAGAGCAGCTCACTGAAGACTTACCACCACTAGACCCGGATACCAGCAGTATCAGCATGGCGAATATCGGCGCTGATATTCTGGAAGGCCAGGTCAAAAAAGCCCCTCCAGCAGTTCCAAATACTGATCATATTTCAGTGGTTAGCAATAAATAGTTAGCTTAAATCCTTTTATTAGCAGCCCCCTACAATAACTATCGCAGGTCAGTATAGGCTTACCATCTACTCTAGAGCCCTCAAGGCTCCCTGACATGTAAATCTTAAAACCTCACTATTTTGGCAATAATATAGCTAATAAGAATAAATAAATAACTATGAATGACCGACAAAACTGGCTAAATTAATGGTCATGATTGGTTTTTTATGGAGAATAGATGCAGCCATTTAAGCAGTACAAAGTTATAAGCCAGCCCTATCGCACTTTGGCGTGCACAGCCAATACAAGCGCTCAACCCGTAATAAACCTGTCTGCAGTCTTAGCTCTAACACTTTTACTGGTTATCGCCAGCTTTAGCCCTGTTTTATATGCCGACAAAATCACCCTGTCAGCAGACCAAATACCGCCCCCTTCTTTTTACCAACAGCTTCGTCCCAATACCGCCAGCGAAACAGGCAATAGTAATAAAACCCTACTGGAGCAGGTTATGCCCAACCGGGTTTTTCTCGAGCCTTTAGTCGCCTCTGATGAACAAGCCGACGACCTGGCTTTTAACTACCTATGGCTGCAACAACATCAGGAAGGTTACTCACGCAGAGAAGGCGGCTCTGCGGCCGGAAAATTGCTGCGAATGAGCATTAAATCTTTATATAAAAATTATTCCGGTAATAGTGGTATCAATACCACCAGCGAATCCGATTTTAATAGCAGTCTGTTCGACGTTGATTATCGCCTGCGGCTGTCGGGTGACAAAGTTAAGTTCGGTGTCGAATACGAGTTTTAGCCTGTATTGTTAACCCCCTCTACCCCCCCAGCTCTTGCATCTCGTTTACGCTTTCTATTCTATACGTCATTCCCGC
>JAAELM010000464.1 GCA_024226635.1 Oceanicoccus sp.
CTAATCGACCATCGCCAGGACTAGCATTAAATATAACCGTGCGCATAAACCATTGCCCTATTGGGGTATTAATAAAATAATACAAAAGTGCAGGATTTGTACCACTCGGATCAATAAACATAACCGGATTATTTTGGACATAAGCGTACAGATTAAGATCACCGCCCGCAAACCCAATCGGGTCCTCACTTATGAACCGTCCTGTTTCGGCGTCGTAGTACCTTGCCCGCATGTAGTGCAAACCGTCAGGTTCCGACATGATACCATGCCTGCCCACAAATTTAAAAGGCTGGGTAAAGGCCTCTTCCTCATTTGCCAGCCTGCCAAAAGGGGTGTAGACATATTTATTGACCATGTTCTGGCCCTGGTCTGTTATGGCTATGGTATTGCCAATGGCGTTATAGTGATATGTATACGTCTGCCCTGCCGGCGTTACCATGGCAAGTAGTCCGAGACCGTGGATATAGTAACGGGTGATAGTATTGGAGCTGTTCGCCTCAGCAAGCAGATTACCCCACGCGTCATATATATATCTGGTCTCAACCCCACTCCTTATTGCCCTCAGCCTGTTGCCTGCGCCATCGTATGTAAATGTGGTAGCGCCAACGCCTATATCGACCAGACGGTGTTCATAATCAAATTCGTACAACACCCCATCCCTACCTGATAACTGCCCC
>JAAELM010000465.1 GCA_024226635.1 Oceanicoccus sp.
GCGGGAATGACGATAGTCATTTTCGTCGAAGCCTGCCCTCGAGCGCTTTAGTCGAGGGCGGGAATGACGATAGTCATTTTCGTCGAAGCCTGCCCTCGAATGCTTTAGTCGGGGGCGGGGATGATGTTCTGAGTGTCTGGGGGGAAGTTACTGTATAAACAGCGAAGCGACTCGACTCTCAACCGGGATCTCTGCCCGCTTAATGGTCGGCTCACCACTTAATTCACGGTATAGACGCTCAAATTCTTCTGACAACTTATGCTTGGGATACAAGTAAACCAACGGGGTTTGCATAGCATGGGATTCCTTCATTTTTACCGATGAAGAAATATAACTAGCCAAAATCGGGTAAGACTCATTAATCAACTCACCCACCAACTGCTTGGGAAAGCGAGCCTGCTTGTTAAATTGGTTAACGATAATACCGCCAATACGCAGGTCCGCATTGTGATCTTCCTGTAGCTCAGCCACATTCTGCATCAGGCCATAGAGCGCCTGGCGAGAAAAAGTGTCGCAGTCGAAAGGGATCAATACGCTATCCGCAGCAATCAAGGCTGATTTGCTGTAAAAGTTAAATACTGGCGCGGTATCAATATAGATATGGTCGAAGGTCTTGTTTAACTCAACCAGCGCTTCACGCAGCTTGTAGATTTTGTAGCGAGACTCAAGTTCGCGTTCCATTAAATCCAATGCGGGGCTGGATGCCATCAAATACAGATTTTCAAACTCTGTTTCGGTGACGTAATCCATAGGGTCTTGTTTTGGGGTAAACATATCAATCGACTGCTTAAACAGACCGACAATAGAACCCTCACTCAACATTTTATGGCCCTGATCATGGGCATAGGCTAAATTTAAGGGCTGTTCATGGCCTAAGTAGAAACTACTATTAGCTTGAACATCTAAATCAACTACCAACGTTTTATAACCGCGGCTGGCACTAATAGCAGCGAGGTTACAGGTGATGCTGGATTTCCCAACACCGCCTTTTTGGTTGAAGATTACTCTTCTCATCAGCAAGATCCCTAGTTTTATTTATTATTAATATATGATTATGAATACGTACATTAGCTGACAAATCATTCTAGTTGCTAGTAGCGAAAACGTCGACAAAATATGGCACAACTTGGAATTTATTTTTAAATACATCAAAAAAGCACAAAAAATTGACAATGATATTGAAAAAAAGCCGGAGCATACCCCTGCCCCGGCTTTTTATTTTTCTAAAATGAAGAATAAGCTAGACTTTGCGTACGACCATACTACCTATGGAATAACCCGCACCAAACGAACAAATCACGCCATAATCACCAGCGACTAAATCTTCATGGTATAAATTAAAGGCAATCAAGGAACCCGCCGAGGCCGTATTCGCATAACGGTCTAATACGATCGGCGCCTCTTCAGGCGTGGCATCTCTGCCTAATAACTTTTTGCCTATTAATGAATTCATATTGATATTGGCCTGGTGCAACCACCAACGACTGACATCTTCCGAACCAAGATCATTGCTTTGCAGGTGTTCGGTAATATGATTTGCCACCATGGGGCAAACTTCTTTAAAGACTTTGCGACCATTTTGGTGAAACAAACGATCCGCCGAATAAGGGTCACTATCGTTGGCACGGTCCACAAAGCCAAAATTGGAACGGATATTATTCGAGTAACTGGTCAGGGCCTTGGTGCTAAGAATTTCATAGCGATGATCAGAGTTACTAGTCTCGGCAGACTCCACCACCGTAGCCACACTGACATCACCAAAAATAAAGTGGCTATCGCGATTTCCCCAATTGCATTGGGGAGATGTTAACTCGGGGTTAATCACTAATAGGGTCTTGGCGGTACCCGCCGCCACCATTTCATAGGCACGGTGAATACCAAAGGTGGCCGCAGAACAGGCCACCAACATATCAAAGGCAAAACCCTCAACACCTAAGGCATTTTGTATTTCTACAGCAATAGCGGGATAGGAGCGCTGGGTATAGGTGCAGGACACAATAATGGCATCAATATCAGCGGCGGTCTTATTGGCAGCGGCCATCGCCAGCCTGGCGGCATGAACACCCATTTCAGCCTGATCTGACAATTCATCATCCGCCCGCTTAGGAATATTGGGGCACAGGCGATTAATATCGAGAATGCCGTCTTTTATATAGGCAAAGCGGTTTTTAATACCGGAGGCTTTTTCAATAAATTCCGCACTGGAATGAACTTTAGCGGCCACCTCACCCGCTTCAATCGCAGCGGCGTTTTCCGTATTAAACAGGTCGGCATGGGCATTATAGGCTGTAACTAGTTCTTCATTGCTGATGGCGTGAGGTGGGGTCCATAAACCAGTGCCACTGATTACAACAGAGTTTGACATAGAGATGTTTCCGGTATGAGAAGATAAGGCCTATCAGGCTTCGAATTATTATGAAAATTTTAACTGTTTATGTCGAGGAAGTCACTGCTGACGGCATAGGTTCTTAGGCATAGGTCTTTAGGCAAAGGTTCTTAGCCCGTTTTCATAATGCCCATCAGATTTTGAGCGTGCTCCGCTGCTTCAATTCC
>JAAELM010000466.1 GCA_024226635.1 Oceanicoccus sp.
CGGCTGCTTCCGAAACAGAAGGATGGCTAACCAGGGCACTTTCAATTTCTGCTGTACCCAAACGGTAACCGCTCACTTTTATAACATCATCAATACGGCCGATAACCCAAACATAACCATCTTTATCAATTCGTGCTGAGTCTCCGGCTTCGTACCATCCTTGTTTTTTGTAGTTTTTCCAGTATGTGTCAACGTAGCGCTCTTCATCATTTAAAATGGTACGCGCCATTCCCGGCCATGGGTTTTGAATGACTAGTTTACCTTCTTCACCTGCTTTTGCCGCCTTGCCCTTATCATCCACTACAGCCACTTCAGTTCCAAAAAAAGGCTTTGTAGCAGAACCAGGTTTAAGGGGTGTTACAGGAAGCGGTGTAATCATAAAACCACCTGTTTCTGTTTGCCACCAGGTATCCATAATCGGGCACTTTTCATTCCCAATAACTTTATGATACCATTTCCATGCTTCCGGGTTAATTGGTTCTCCAACAGAACCGAGCAATCGTAGAGATGAAATATCATAGCGGTTAGGCCAGGCATCGCCAAAGCGCATTAATCCACGGATTGCTGTAGGTGAAGTATATAAAATAGTGACACCATATTTTTCAACCATTTGCCACCAACGGCTTGGGTACGGATGGTTTGGCGCGCCCTCGTACATCATCACTGTAGAACCATTTATAAGCGGAGCATAAACAATATAACTATGTCCGGTAATCCAGCCAGGGTCCGCAGCGCACCACCAGCGGTCTTCATCTTTTATATCAAAGACCATACG
>JAAELM010000467.1 GCA_024226635.1 Oceanicoccus sp.
AAAAGCTTTTTATATGGATCAGTTGCAACTTAAAGACTCGCCAGCAATGACAGCTACAGAAACAATGGCGCGTATGGAGTTAATGCAAAGAACATTAGGGCCAACGTTAGGTCGCTTACAATCTGACTTACTTGACCCGTTAATCAGTAGAACATTAAACATATTGTTTAGAAGTGGTCAGCTAAAAGAATTGCCGGAAAGCCTAAAACAAATGGGTGGCGATATCGATGTGTCATACGTTGGCTCATTATCGCGTAGTCAGAAGATGGACGGCATAGCTAATGTTGAAAGATACTTAGCCTTATTGGGTGGCATTGCTCAGTTTAAGCCAGAAGTGTTAGACCTATTCAACCAAGATAAAGCAGCGCGTGATTTAGGTAACGATTTGAATGTCCCGGCAGCATACTTAAACAGTGATGAAGACGTACAAGCATTACGTCAGCAACGTGCAGCACAACAGCAAGCACAGTTTGAAGCTGAAAACATGAAGATGGGTGGCGAAGCTATGCAGGCAGTTGGTAAAGGTCAAAAAGAATTAGAGGGCGGCAATGAATAGCTTTGACGACTTAAAGAGTTTATATCGTGCGGTATTTAACACACCGAACGGTGAAAAGGTTTTACAAGATTTACAGGCACAACTTAATCCTGATGAAATCATTGTGAAAGGCGATGCTAACGAAACGTATATCAATTTAGGTAAGCGTGAAGCATTTATTTATATTAGTCAATTGTTGAGGGTTGATGATGAGTGAAGAAAACGTAACAAACGAAGCAGCAGCAGTACAAGCGGATAT
>JAAELM010000468.1 GCA_024226635.1 Oceanicoccus sp.
CAAACGCTCATGGGTACTGGGCTTACCCCGCTCCGCCAGATGCTGCATGAGATACTCCCGGCTGGGGATTGGGCTTGCGTAGGTACGCGCCTCACGGGCGGCAAAACGATCCTTTTGGCGCCATTTCTTTGTTCTTCCGCTCTTTTTCATTAAGGTCCTCTTTGACCGAACATCATCATATAAACCGTTGACAATACCACCACCTATGGGTAAAGTCTCGTGTTCCGTGGGGCATGGTAGATAAGTATATTATCTCTGTGGTCACGGCCTGCCGAGGTGGTGAAATTGGTAGACACGCTAGCTTCAGGTGCTAGTGGGGGCAACCCCGTGAAGGTTCAAGTCCTTTCCTCGGCACCATCACACAAAACCTCTATCATTTCAAGCGGTTAGGGGTTTTATTTTCTTATATGTGGTACACGTTTGCTGCCCATTTTCGCCTAGCGCTTTAACCTCGGATTGTTCTCAAGGAGCTGTTGAGCTATCGGCTTCACATCCTTAACAAGTACTACATATGTAACCCCAGATTCCACCAGCTTCTCAACCGCTTTTCGTATTGCTGCAACGGCAGGTCTTTAACGCTCATACGGTAGACTCGCTCATTCCGGTATGGGGGAAACCGGTCCAACTGAGGCAGCGATATGGCGTCAGACATTTTATAGTCAAGACATTCCGGTGACCCTTTCACGCCCCACAAATAGAAAAACCCCGCCACTAAGGACGGGGTCTGTTGTAATTACTGCAATTTTATCAGGCTACTTTCTTGCGGTTAGAGAAACCGATTAGACCTAGGAGGCCAGAGCCGAAGAGCCATGCGGCTGCTGGGATGGGTACGGCAGCCGGCGTAAGATCCATTGAAAAGCCAAAATATGAATCGGCGATATCTTCGGAAAAAGAGAGTGCTTGCAGCCGGTAATCGCCCAAAGAAACTGAACCAGAAAAGGATATCTGGCTAGATGGTTCAAATGAGAAGACAGTGCCACTACTTCCAGGATGGGTTAATGCAAAAAGAAGCGTTCCCCCAGCGTTTGATCCTGCTACGGTAACGTTAAACGCATAACCAGTGTCCACTGAGAAGAATAGATCAATAACAGCCTCTGCCGATGCCATTGCCCATTGCCCAGATGCAGGGTAGCTTTCGGCTGTGCTGGATACGTCGCCGCTAATAGTTACCACGCTTCCAGCTTGGGTAATACCCAAGTCTAACCAGGCATCTGACGCGGCATAACCGGTATAACCATACTGGTTATCAAGCTCAACCCAGCCACCTCTCCCATCTGACGCGCTTACAGGTATGCTCGTATCTGTGGAGGAGAAATACTCGTTGTAGCCATCATCCTGTCCAGTATCCATATCTTGGATATCACCAAGTACCTCCAGGAAGGAGTTATTTGAGGTAAATGTTACAGCACCCATGGCTGTTGGTATGGTTAAAAGAGTGGCTATCCCAATACCCAACAGACCCGTCAACAAAACTCTCATTGATTTCATTTCGTTAATCCTCTATTCCTTCACCAGTCGCACGTTTGATATAACCCCGGTTATACGAAATTGCCATTTTCCCCCTCCCAAACCCCGTGAAACCGCCTAAACTGTCCGTTTCCGGGCACCGGAGGAATAACATACAATTCTTATGCCAGTCCTGGCAAACGCTTATCTATCAATGTGATAGGGTTTGTGGCGTAATTGGCCACGGAGAATAGTGTAAAGTTTTCCGACAAAAACGTCCTAACCTATGCCGTTATAAGGGTGGTTTTACCTGTGAAACAGCATTGCTCTAAATGTAACTGTTTGTTTTTATAAGAGATTGCCAATACAGGCGCAAGTGTAAAGTTTTCCGACACTAAAACACCTATTACAGCACCACAGATCCACCTTCAAGCCAGTCTAAAGTTATAACCAACTGTCTACACAGGGAAATGTAGAATCAAAGGGAGTGTAAGGTTTTCCGACATCTACTAGATTAATGACCCTTAACCGCTTTATCCACTGCCGCCCCCTAGGACACCTTCGAAGTCGCGAAAACGACAGGAAGGATCGCAAAAAAAGAAATCCCAGCAAGCCGGGGTTTCTTTTATCACACTATTTGATTGGCATTACCCGCTGCTGAAAGCCCCAACGGATACCGAAAACTAGACGGAGGTTCCCTCCACCAAGTGGGCAGACCCATCCCTGTCATTACGGCGTCCCACCAATACGAAGCTCATTAGGGCCGAGCCGAACAGCCACACCGCCGTCGGGATGGGTACCTCAGCCAACCCCACTGTTACGGAAGCCAAACTCTTTGTGATCTCCGCAACACTTCCCGG
>JAAELM010000469.1 GCA_024226635.1 Oceanicoccus sp.
GATTCCCGCCTTCGCGGGAATGACGTTGCCTTACTTAAGAGTCATGAATGGCTTCAAGAATGACAAACTTCTTATTGCTGGCAATGGTTCGGCAGTTACCAAACAGGCGCTTAAGTTTAACGTGGTAACTCAGGTGCCGGTTGCCAACAATCCATAGCTTACCCCCTTGTTTTAAAGCTTTATGGCTTTGTTTAAACATTTGCCAGGCAATTTGGTCACCGACGGTATTGCTTTGGTGAAAGGGTGGGTTGCATAGGATAAGGTCAATATCAGCAAGGGTGGTTTGCTGTAGGCAGTTGCTAGGCAAAAAGTTGTCTTTATCTTGCTCTTGTTGTGAATCGAGATTTACAGGATTAAAGTAATTGTCTTTGGCGGAGTCCACCGCCATAAACGATTCGTCAACAAAATAAACCTGGCACTCAGGTTGCTGCCGCTTGACCATAATGCCGAGAATGCCATTACCGCAACCCAGGTCAACCAGTTGATTAGCCTTCGGCAGCTTGTCGTATTGTTGCAGCATAAAGCGAGTACCAATATCCAGCTTGTCTTTAGCAAACACATTGGCATGTTGGCTGATCTGCAAATCAATTTCCTGATAATCATTTTGTAATGGGTAGGGTGATGGCATGGCTTGGTCTTTTTTCTCCGTGCCTGAAAAAATCAGCCGGGCCTTTTTGACTGCCAGAGAGGTGGTGGTAGTGCCAAGGTATTGTTCAAATAACTGTTGATAGGACTTTTGTAAATACTTAACCATGCCGCCCGCGATAACCACCGTGTTATCGCTGATATGGTCTTTGAGGGTAATCAGTTGATGTTCCAGTAGGGCCAGAGTTTTGGGTACTTTGATCAATACCAGATCGTATATGCCGCTGGGGTTTGAGGTGCTTTTTAGCAGATTAATATCCGCTGTCAATTGGTTGCTCTTAATATTTTCCTTGCAGGCAAGTTGGCTAATCAGCGAATCGCTCCAGTGAGTGATGCTGAAGTTTGATAGGCTGCAACTTAGCGCGCCAAAGCTATCGTTAATAATCAACAGTCGGTTACCGTCTTGGGGAAGCTGTTGCTCTGCCAAATGCTGAAGGATTAATTCATCCGCTGCGTCCCAGGCTCTAAGGTTATTGCCCTGGCCTCTGGGTATGCGGTGTAACTTTAGCTCTGCAAAGGGTGACTGTAGAAGAGTGTTAGTGGTGTCCATGGTTTATAGGGTAATGGTTTATAAGGAGGAGGACAGTGCTGCGGCTAATAAATTTTTGGTATAGCTTTGCCGGGGTCGATTAAATATTGCTTCACTAGTGCCGCTTTCAATAATTTCTCCAGCTTTCATAACGATGGTGTGATGGCTGATAGAGCGCACCACCTGTAAATCATGGCTGATAAAAATATAGCTTAGCTGGTGTTTGCGCTGCAGGTTTTTAAGCAGTTCCAATACCTGTACCTGAATCGAGCGATCCAGCGCTGAGGTGGGTTCATCAAGAATAATCAGTTTAGGCTCAAGAATAACGGCTCTGGCAATCGCAATACGCTGGCGTTGCCCGCCGGAAAATTCATGGGGATAGCGGTGGCGAATAGCGGGATCAAGATCTACTTCCTGCAAAATATCGATAACCTTTTGCTCCCGTTGTTCCGGGCTAAGGTCTTGATGGACTTTTAAACCTTCGCTAATAATATCGGCAATACACAACCGTGGGCTTAAGCTGCCAAAGGGATCTTGAAAAACCACCTGAATATCTTTGCGCAGTGGCCGCATGGTATTTTGGTCGTACTGGTTAATCGCCTGGTCGAGAAAGTGAATATCACCCTCTGAATCGACCATCCGTAATAGGGCCATCGCCAAGGTGCTTTTCCCTGAGCCACTTTCTCCGACTACGCCCAGTGTTTCACCGGGGAGAATACTAATATCGGCATTTTTTACGGCATTAAATAACCTGGGTTTCTGGAAGAACCAGCGTTTACCAACTTCAAAGTTAACGCTAAGCCCTTTGCTGGCTAGTATAGGTTTTTGCCCGTTATTCAAATCCAGGTGGACGGGGTCGCCACTGGGTTCTGCGTCCAGCAATGACTTGGTGTAGTCTTGCTGTGGTTGTGTAAACAGGGTTTGCGTATCGGCTTGTTCAACCTGTTTACCATGCTGCATAACCAGCACGCGATCAGCCACTTTTTTAACCACGGATAAATCATGGGTGATTAACAGTATCGCCATCCCCATACGTTGTTGAATGTTTTTAAGCAGCTTTAAAATCTGTGCCTGTACCGTCACATCCAGTGCCGTGGTAGGTTCATCAGCTATCAGTAAGTCAGGTTCATTGGCGATGGCCATCGCAATCATAATACGCTGTCGCTGGCCGCCAGAGAGTTCGTGGGGGTAGGCGTTTGCCTTATCAGTTGGGATGTCCACCTGATCCAGTAGTTCGATAATTCGCTGCTTTAAGGCTTCACCCCGTAACTGTTTATGCAGGTTAATGACTTCGCCAATTTGGTCGCCGGCTTTATGTAATGGGTTTAAGGCGGTTAGCGGTTCCTGGAAAATCATACTGATATTATTGCCGCGGATACTGCGCAACTTATTGGGGTTGATATTCAGCAGTTCTTTACCCTTAAAAAATATCTTGCCACTGGGGTGATGGGCAACGGGGTAGGGTAGCAGGCGTAAAATTGAGTGTGCTGTTACTGATTTTCCTGAGCCGCTTTCACCCACAATGGCTAGAGTCTCACCTGGCTGAATCTCAAAGCTTAAATCAATAACGGCCCTAGTGCGGCTTGCCCCCTGAATAAAATCGGTAGAAAGGCGATTGACGGCTAATAACGGAGTCTGTTTATTCATTGGGCTAGCCTCGGGTCAAGCGCGTCGCGTACGGCTTCACCCACAAACACTAATAGCGTTAGCATAATTGAGAGAATGGCAAAGGCACTAATACCCAGCCAGCCGGCATGTAAATTACCTTTGCCCTGTGCCACCAGTTCGCCGAGGGATGCTGAACCTGGCGGCAAACCAAAACCCAGAAAATCTAACGATGTCAGTGTGGTTATGGCGCCGGTTAAAATAAACGGCATATAGGTCAGGGTGGCCACAATAGCGTTGGGCAAAATATGCCGAAACATAATAACGCTGTTGCTAACACCCATGGCTCTGGCTGCTTTAACATATTCTAGATTGCGACCCCGCAGAAATTCTGCCCTCACTACGTCAACTAATTGAGTCCAGCTAAATACCAGCATAATTGCCAGTAGCCACCAGATGCTCGGTGTAATAATGCTGGAGAGAATAATCAGTAAAAATAGTACGGGTAGTCCGCTCCAGATTTCTATAAAGCGTTGGCCGAGTAGGTCAATAGTGCCGCCGTAGTAACCTTGAATAGCGCCTGCCGCTACGCCGATTACCGAGCTGCCCAACGTTAATGCCAGGGCAAACAGCACTGAAACTCTAAAGCCATAAATCACCCGGGCAAAAACATCCCGGGCCTGGTCATCGGTGCCCAGCCAGTTTTGCCGGCTGGGTGGTGAAGGTGCGGGTGAGGGCAGGTCGGCAATATGAGTGTCGTAGCTATAAGGAACAACTGGCCAGAGTAGCCAGCCTTTTTCATTAATTAAGTCCACCACAAAAGGGTCAGAGTATTCCGCTTCTGTTTCAAAATCACCGCCAAAGGTGGTTTCCGGGTAGGAGAAAAAGGTGGGCGAATAATAACTGCCTTCGTAGCTCACCAGTATCGGTTTGTCATTGGCTATAAATTCAGAAAATAGACTCAGCACAAATAACAGTAAAAATAGCCAGGTACTATAGTAGCCCCTTTTATTAGATTTAAAGGTGAGCCAGCGGCGCTGGTTGATGGCACTGAAGTTGTCGCTATTAAATAACATTGCTAACCGCCCCTCGATTCAAAATCAATACGGGGGTCGATCCACACATAAGTTAGATCGCTGATCAGTTTTAGTAGTAAGCCCATCAGGGTGAAAATAAATAAGGTGCCAAATATCACCGGATAATCGCGATTGATAACGGACTCATAACCCAGTAGGCCTAAGCCATCTAAGGAAAAAATCACTTCTATTAACATCGAGCCGGTAAAGAACATAGTAAGAAAGGCGGCGGGAAAGCCAGCAATAATAATTAGCATGCCGTTTCTAAATACATGGTGGTACAGCACTTTGTTTTCTTCCAGGCCTTTGGCTCTGGCGGTGATAACATACTGTTTATTGATTTCATCGAGAAAGGAGTTTTTAGTCAGCATGGTTAAAGTGGCAAAGCCGCCAATGGTGTAGGCGGTTAATGGCAATGCCAAATGCCAAAAGTAATCTTTGATTTTGCCAAAGGTGCTGAGTTCGTCAAAGTTATCGGAGCTTAAACCTCGCAGCGGAAACCAGTCCAGATAACTGCCGCCAGCAAAAATAACAATTAACATAATGGCAAATAAAAAGCCGGGAATGGCATAGCTAACGGTAATAAGGGTGCTGCTCCATACATCAAAGCGGTTGCCATGATGGATGGCTTTATGAATGCCCAGTGGAATCGAGATCAAGTAAACCAGCAGGGTGCTCCATAGTCCCAGCGAGATAGAGACGGGCAGTTTTTCAATCATTAAATCAATGACAGAGGTGTTGCGGAAAAAACTGTCACCAAAGTCTAATTGGCTATAGTTAACTACCATTTCCCAAAAGCGCTCTGACATGGGTTTATCAAAGCCGTACATTTTTTCTATAGCGGCAACCACTTCAGGGTCAAGGCCCTGTTGTTGCTCCCTGCCTGAAGAAGTTTGGCCGCTGTCGCCGGAGGAGGAGCCACTGATACGTGAGGTAGCACTCATGTCGTGCCCTTGAATCTGGGCAATCATTTGTTCAACCGGACCACCGGGGGCGGATTGAACAATCAGGAAGTTAATCACCATAATGCCAAACAGTGTTGGCAGAATTAGCAATAATCTTCGCAGTATATAGTTGGCCATAAAGGGAGTTAGTTGCTGCTATTATTTTTATTCAATGCTTGTTCTTTAGCGGGATCAACCCACCAGGTCATCAAGCCCAGTTCATAATTAGGGTCATATTTGGGAGCAAGCTCGGGCTTGCCGAATTTATCCCAGTAGGCAATGCGGTGTGCATCGCTGTGAAATTGCGGCACCACAATATAATTATGTAATAACACTCTATCTAAGGCGCGAGTTCTAAGGATAAGCTCTTCGCGGTCCGGTGCTGCAATAATTGATTTAACCAGACTGTCGATGGCCTCATCTTTAAGGCCTAAATAATTACGGCTACCTTCGCGGTCTGCTGAGTTTGAATGCCAATATTCCATTTGTTCATTGCCCGGTGACAGGGATTGCCCAAAGCCACCGGTCACCATTTCATAGTCAAAGCTACGCATACGGTTGATGTACTGGGATATTTCTACCGTCTTAACGGTCATGGTGATCCCTAAGCGCTTCAGTGCTTTGGCATAAGGGTTTACGATACGCTCAGAGGCTGGGGAGTAGATAATCATTTCTATAGTAAACACTTCGCCACTTTTAGGATTAACCAGCTGATTGTTTTTTACCACCCAGCCAGCTTGTTTTAATAGCCTGGCTGCTTTACGCAGGTTATTGCGATTATTGCCGCTGCCATCGCTGGTGGGATTGGTGTATGGAGTAGTAAAAACCGCATCAGGAATTTTACCCCGTAGAGGCTCCAGTAATTCCAGTTCTCTACCTTCAGGCAGGCCTGAGGAGGCTAACTCAGAGTTGGCAAAGAAGCTGTTGTTACGCTCGTATAAACTATAAAACAGGTTCTTGTTTGACCATTCAAAGTCGAAGGCATAGTTAAGTGCCTGCCGAACTCTTGGGTCTTGAAACTTGCTGAGCCTTTGGTTAATCAGATAGCACTGCATACCGGTAGGATTGTTATGCTTGATCATTTCTTTTTTCAGCAGGCCTTGGGAAACGGCGGGGCTGTCATAGCCAGTTGCCCATTGCTTGGAGATATTTTCCCAGCGAAAGTCATAGCGGTTGGCTTTTAAGGCTTCCAGTATCACCACGCCATCTTTGTAATAATCTAATTGAATGTTGTCAAAATTATTGATGCCTCGATTTACTGGCAGGTCCTTAGCCCAATAATCTTTCACTCGTTCAAAAACAAGGGTTCTTCCGGCATCGGCGGATTTGATTTTGTAGGGGCCGCTACCCAGGGGGAATTCAAGAGAGGAGGCGCTAAAGTCTCGGGTGCTCCAGTAGTGTTCAGGGAGAATAGCTAACTCGCCAACAATTAAGGCAAGTTCCTGGTTAACGCCTTCTTTAAAGGTGAACTTCACCTTATGTTGGGATAGTGCTTCTACTTTTTCGACATCGGCATAATAGGAGCGATAAAAGGGCGTGCCTTTTTCTACCAGCAGGTTAAAGGTAAATACTACGTCACTGGCTTTAACCGGTTCACCATCATGGAAGCTGGCGCTTTTGCGCAAATGGTAAATGACCCAGCTACGGTCATCGGGCATTTCTATCTTTTCAGCTAATAAGCCGTATTGACTAAAGGCTTCGTCACCTGAACGCGTGGTGAGGCTGTCGTAAATAAGCCCCAGCTGATCCCCCGGCGTACCTTTGCTGATAAATGGGTTAAGGCTGTCAAAGGTACCCTGCAAGCCTCTGCGCAGGGTGCCGCCCTTGATGGCTTGATCCGAGGTATAGTCAAAGCCTTTAAAGTCAGCGGGGTATTTAACCGTCCCATGCATGGCGACACCGTGGCTAATAATGGTCTGCCGGGACTCGGCAAAAGAGGGTGCAGCGCCAAGGCAGTAAACCGCCAGGGATAACAGCAGGTGTCTTATCATCATATGTCTGTAGTCTATGTTGTTAAACATCGATTTAATCTTAAGTTACAGTTCTAACTATTTGTTTTAGCTGCGTATTTTGTATCCCACGTTGCCAAGAAGTTTTATTGGGTGGAGGCGTAGCGTTTATACTGTTGCCAGGAAACAACATTAGCATTATTTAACCTCAGAGGTTGGCGGTATTTGTAATATCTACATACAGTGTCAGCCTTTGACCTGGTTGTAGATATTTTTTCGGGTTAATGGCATTCCATTTAACAATATCGTTGATTTTGACATTAAACTTATTGGCAATGCGTGCCAGGGAGTCGCCGTTGCGCACCCTATAGCCAACCTTCCTTACCACCGCGTCACGCCGTGATGCCGCTTGAATTTTTACCGGGTTTTTAATCCACACGCTGAGTTTTTGCCCGGGTTTCAGCATATCTTTGGGAGCGATGCCATTCCAGTGAGCCAGTTTTTTAACCGTGACATTATAGCGTTTAGCAATGGTCCATAAACTGTCACCGCTGCTAACGGCATGAAATATTTGCTGGCTATTACTGCCGCCTTTACGCTTCTTATGGATGGTGGCAAGGCGCTGCTCAGCACTAAGGGAGTAATGCTGGCCTTCCTTAGAAGCGGTAGGAATCATTAATGATTGGCCGGTGCGAATCATATTACTGTTCAGGTTATTAATGGACTTAATCGTATCCACCCCTGTGTTAAAGCGGTTGGCCAGTAATAACAATGACTCACCACTTTTAACGGTATAACGCTGCCAGTGTAAACGTTGCTCCGGTGGCAGCTTGGCTACCTCCTGCTGAAACTGCACGGCATTTTCAATCGGTACCAATAAACGGTGTGGACCTTGAGGGGAGGTAGCCCAGCGATTAAAACCGGGGTTCAGTCGATACAGTTCATCGATTTTAATATCGGCCATGGTGGCGGCCTGTGCCAGGTCAATTTGTGAGTGAGTGTCGACTTGAGCAAAGTAAGGGCTATTGGCCACAGGGTATAACACGCAGCCATAGCGGCGGGGGTTATCAATCAATTTGGCTAATGCCAATAATTTTGGCACATAGCTGCGAGTTTCGCGGGGTAAATCCAGGGACCAGAAGTCAGTGGCTTTGCCGCGCTTTTTATTTTTACGAATCGCCTTATTCACATTGCCCTGACCGGAGTTGTAAGCGGCCAAAGCTAATAACCAGTCGCCGTTATAATATTTATTCAGTTTATCCAGATATTTGATGGCGGCTTCTGTTGAATCAATAATGTCCCTGCGGCCGTCATACCACCAGGTTTGTTCCAGTTTATACATACGACCTGTTCCGGGAATAAACTGCCACATGCCCGAAGCTCTACCATGGGAATAGGCAAAGGGGTCGTAGGCACTTTCAACAATAGGTAACAGGGCAAGCTCAAGGGGCAGGCCCTCTTGCTCAAGTCTTTCAGTAACATGGTAAATATAACGCCTGGACCTTTCGCTTACCCTTGCCATATAGCCGGGATTTCTTTGATACCAGTTAAACTCAGCATCCAGTCTTTTTTGTTTGATCTGGTAATCCATTTCAAAGCCGAGCCTAATCCGCTGCCAGACAGTCGTTGGCGTGGCCCAAACAGGCTCGTTGCTTTTGGGTTCGGTTTCGCTATGGAGGCAGTAATAAGGGGAGCTGTAGTCAGTGAAAAACTCCCAGGGATTATTGTCCACCAGCTCGCTGGCTGTTTCGTGACTGATCACCACAGGCTCAGGTGGCGGTGGAGGGGTTGGTTCTGGTTGTGTGGCTTGGCAGGAGGCGAGAAGTAGCAATATAGATATTACTTTAAAGTCTGAGTATAACTTATTGATATTTGAATGTTTCATTAATTATTTTTTGTTCTGTTATGACTGCGACGCGCTATTTTATTGAGGCTTGGCTACAGGGTCAATATCCGAGCTGTAGCATCGTCAAAAATTATCCTTCCAGCCTCGAATAGCAGCAAAGACGGCAGTGCTATCGTCACAGGGTTGCTGGCTTTGCTCTCTGGCACTACTGACCACTTCAGCTTGCTCACAACGCAGAAAAGGGTTTGTTGCCAATTCTGTTGCCATCGTGGTGGGCAGGGTAGGTATGCCTTGATCCCTTAAACCGCTATCGTGGGCGATACGCTGTTGCAGGGCTTGGTTATTAGGTTCTACCGCGTTGGCAAAAGCCAGATTGGCCAGAGTGTATTCATGGGCACAGTAGACACGCGTGTTGGCAGATAGTTCTGCCAGCTTACTTAAGGACTCAAGCATCATCCTCGGGTTGCCTTCAAAAACTCGACCGCAACCTCCTGCAAACAGCGTATCACCGCAAAATAAAATGGGGCCTCCTTCGGCCTGTTCGCAATACAGGGCAATATGGTCAAGGGTATGGCCTGGGATTTCCAATGTTATAAAGTCCAGCCCGATTATGGATAGCGTATCTGCCTCTGCCAAAGGGTGAGTAATCTGGCTGATATTGTCACTATGAGGCCCGTAAACAGGTACATCATAGTTAGCCAGTAGCTGATCAATGCCGCCGGTATGGTCAAAGTGATGATGGGTGATCAATATCGCCGCCAAATTAAGCTGCATCTCTTCCAGTGCGGCAATCACAACCCTGGCATCGCCGGGGTCAACTACGGCGGCCTGCTGGCTAATATCGTCATACAGGCACCAGATATAATTATCGCTAAAGGCTGAAATGGGTTTTACGTGGACCATTTTTGTATTCTCTAAATGACTACCATCATTCCCGCCCTCGACAAATACACTCGAGGGCAGGCTTCGACGCAAATGACTACCGTCATTCCCGCCCTCGACAAATACAC
>JAAELM010000470.1 GCA_024226635.1 Oceanicoccus sp.
ACGCTCTACAGCAGCTAGCCACACTGGAACAACAAAATCCTGTAGATTATCTGCAGCAGTTAAATCGGCTACTTAAGCAAACTGCCATAGCTGCCAAACCAAGTTTTGATATTGCTGGCTTAAGTGGTCAACAGTGGCTAGCCTTTTTAGATACCAGCGGCAATAGCACCGACTTTAGCCAAGGCGCTGCCAAGGCTTTGCTTGATGGGCCCTATGCTCCAACCGTCACTGACCTCAATATCACAGAGCTAGAAAAAGTCGCCGAACAATGGATTAAAAACCACGATATACGACGGAGTGCCCAACCGTCATGCTGACTTTTGAATTGCCTTGGGTAATTTATCTATTACCCCTTCCCTTACTGGCCTTTTGGATGTTACCCAAAGCCAGACAACAGCAGGCAGCTGTTAGAGTTCCTTTTTATAGTGAGCTATCCGGCTTAGAGCAACAAACCGCCAGTTCTATTAATCAACGCAAACTACGACTGAGTTCTTTGGCTTTAATCTGGTGCGGTTTAATTGCCGCCGCCTCCGGCCCCACATGGATAGGCGACCCCGTTAGCTTACCCGCCAGTGGTCGTGACCTATTACTTGCCGTCGACCTTTCCGGCAGTATGAAAATTGAAGATATGGTGGTCCGTGGTGAGCAAGCGGAACGTATTATTGCGGTTAAAGCTGTCCTTAATGACTTTATCCAGCGTCGTAAAGGCGACCGCTTAGGCTTAGTGTTATTTGGTAGCCAAGCCTATGTACAAGCCCCACTGACCTTTGACCGCACCACTGTGCAACGCTTTATGAAAGAAGCGCAAATTGGTTTTGCCGGTGAGCAGAATACCGCTATAGGCGATGCGATTGGTTTATCCGTCAAACGCTTACGCGACCGCCCCGGTGATCGCCATGTGATGGTTTTACTCACAGATGGCCAAAATAACGGCGGTGAAGTTAAACCCATACCCGCAGCCAAACTGGCCGCCGAAAATAATATTGTTATTTACACCGTCGGTGTGGGTGCTGATGAGATGATCACCAAAGGTATTTTTGGTAGCAGCTTTGGTTCTCGTCGGGTGAACCCTTCTGCTGATCTCGACGAAAAAACACTGCAAGAGATTGCCGATCTAACTGGCGGCAAATACTTTCGTGCCCGCAACCCGGAACAACTGTTAGAGATCTACCGCATTCTTGATGAACTGGAACCAGTAGAAGACAAGCAGGAAACCTTTAGACCACAAAAAGCCCTATTTTATTGGCCACTGGCTTTTGCTTTGGGTTTAAGTGGTTTATTAGCACTGGGCTTATTGCCATGGCAATTCTGGTGGTCAAGCCTGACTAATAAACCGTTATCAGCGCAGAAGTCATCATGATTGAACCGCTAGTTATTGATCAGTTTCATTTTTTGCGGCCTGAATGGTTATTGGCCATCATTCCCGCCACTATGCTTGTGCTTTTTTTCTGGCGACAAAAAAGTAGTGCCGTTAATTGGCGCGGGGCAATCAACCCACAGTTGCTAGACCACCTTATTGATGGTGGCAGTAAAAAAACCGCGCGCTGGCCCTGGCTTCTTTTATTACTGGCCTGGATTATTGCCGCTATTGCCATGGCAGGGCCCACCTGGACCAAACTACCCCAGCCTATCCATAAAAAACAGGATGCGCTGGTTGTCGTGTTGGATCTATCACTCTCTATGCTGGCAGAAGACATTAAGCCCTCACGCTTAGTCAGGGCACGCCATAAGATTCTTGATATTTTAGCGCAGCGTGATGAGGGTCTAACGGCCTTAATCGCTTATTCCGGTGATGCCCATATCGTATCGCCATTAACCGACGATAACCCAACGATTGCCAATCTAACCCCTGCCCTATCGCCGGGAATGATGCCGGTGTTTGGCAGCGACCCTGTTGGCGCACTTAAACTCGCCAAACAATTGTTTAAAAATGCCGGCGCCACTAATGGCCGTGTTTTATTAATTACCGACGGTGTTACTGAAAGCGATGTTGATGATATTGATAACCTGCTTAGTCGCAGCGGCTATGAGTTATCAATTATGGGGGTAGGCACTCCCGATGGTGCACCGATACCGGCTAAATCCGGCTTTCTTAAAGATGACGGTGGCAATATTATTGTGCCGCAATTGCAACGCTCGCGGTTAGAGGAATTGGCAAAACATAATAAGGGTCGCTATGCCGATATCAGTTTAAACGATAATGATGTGGGCTTTCTGTTACCCAAGCTGACCACTGAGTTAGAAGATAATACCGTGCTTACCGAGAGAGAGTTTGATCAGTGGCATGATCGTGGTCCCCTGTTGACTCTGGCATTACTACCTCTGGCCCTGCTGGCCTTTCGTCGTGGTTGGTTATTGGTTTTACCACTGTTGATACTGGCTCAACCACAAACCAGCCACGCCTTTGAGTGGCAAGACCTCTGGGAACGCCCTGACCAGCAAGCGGCTAAAGCCTTACACAATGGCGATGCCAAAACCGCCGCCGGTTTATTTAAAGATAATCAATGGAAAGCCAGCGCCAACTATCAGGCCGGTAATTTTGACAATGCCGCCAAACAATTTGCCCAGCAAGATACCGCTACCAGCCATTACAACCGTGGTAATGCTTTAGCTAAAGCCGGCAAACTAGATGAAGCCATAGAGGCCTATGATAAAGCCTTGGGGCAAAGACCCGATATGGAAGATGCTCAATTTAATAAAGAGCTACTGGAGCAGCTTAAGGAACAACAAGAACAACAACAGCAACAATCCTCTGATAATGGCGAAGAGTCCGATCAGGAAAAACAGGATTCGGAGCAGCAGGATCAGCAGCAAGGCGACCAACAGAATCAAGACGGTGAACAACAGGAAAGCGACCAGCAATCCGAACAGAATCAGCAAGGCGATAAGGAAAAGCAAAGGTCAGAAAAGCAAGGGTCAGAGCAAAATAGCGAACAACAAAACGCCGAAGAATCTGAAGAAGAAAAACAGCAAAGAGAACAGCAGCAGGCACAGCAAGAAAAACAGGAACAAGAGCAAAGCGAGCAGCAGCAAGCTCAAGCCTCAGAGCAAGATCAGCAAAGCCAGCAACAAAAGCAAGCTATGGAGCAGTGGTTACGCCAAATACCCGATGACCCCTCCGGCCTGCTACGTCGCAAATTTAACCATGAATCAAAAGTTCGCCAACAACAGGGCGAAACGCAACGGGAGCAACCACAGTGGTAATGCAGCGCTCTATAGCAGCCATCACTTTTATTATCTTTACTATGATCGGAACCACTATGGCTGCGGTACCTATAGCCAGTATCGACCGCAGTGTGATTGCCATTGATGACACCCTGACGCTAACAATACGCATTAATGACGGGGGCTCCTATACCGGCCCGGACCTTAACCCTGTTAAAACCAGCTTTTATGTTTTAGGCAATAGCCAAAGCAGTCGCCATATGATTCGCAATGGTAAATCAGAATCGTGGACGGAATGGGTAATCACCCTAATGCCCAAGCGCAAAGGCCGGCTTGAGATTCCTGCTATTAATGTGGACGGCCAACGCACCCAGCCCATTTCAATCAGTGTACAACCCAGCATCCCTACCCCCGGCGGAACGCTTGAGCCGGTTTTTCTGGAATCGGAAGTGGATACCAGTAGTGTTTATGTTCAGCAGCAGATTATTTTTACTCTGCGAATTTTTCAATCGGTGCAATTGGATAATATGAATATCACCGAGCCGGAATTTGATAATGCCGCTATGGAAAAGCTGGGGCAAAACTCTTTTCAGCGTCGTATTCAAAATTCACCCTACCGCGTCCATGAATTACGCTATGCGATTTACCCACAGGAAACTGGCGATTTTATTATTCCTGAAATGATGTTTAGTGCCAATGAGGCGATGGCTCGTCGCTCGGCATTTAGTTTACCCGGCCAAGGTAAGCGTATAAGAAAAATGACCCAGCAACATAAAATTAAAGTCAAAGCGCCCCCTCCCAGCTTTAGCGGTGATACATGGTTACCCGCCAAGTCAGTTAAGTTAATCGAAACCTGGAGCAATAGCCCCGGTAACATTTATGTTGGCGATTCAATTACTCGCACCATCACAATTGAAGCAGACGGTTTATTAGATTCGCAATTACCCCCTTTAAGCTTTAGCCCCATTGAGGGCGCCAAGTTTTATCCGGATAAAGGCAGCAGCGAAACTTCCGTCACGGATAAAGGCAGCCTCTCTTCAAGAGCCGATAGCGCCGCGATTATTCCTACCCGTGAAGGGGAAATCACTCTTCCTGAAATACGCCTGCAATGGTGGGATACCAAGCGCAATAAAATGCAGGAAGCGGTTATTCCTGCAAGCACACTCTTGGTAAAACCGGCTCTAAATGGCACACAGGGCAATAGCACACCACTGGCTATGGATCACAGCCTAACTGCCGCCAAGGTCTCAACCGTCTCTGCGGATTCACAAACCGCCGATAACTTACTCTGGCAAGTTGTTGCCGCGGGCTTTGCTTTGGCTTGGCTGCTTACGCTTTATCTTTGGTGGCAGTTAAAAAGCAAGGGAACTATAGACGTTGTTCAGGAGGATTCTGTAGTAGCAAAATCTTTATCCGAGCAACAAACATTTGGGCTGTTATCGCAAACCTGTAGGGATAATGATATTCACGAAGTACGTACAGCCTTAGTAAATTGGGCCAGAGCCTACTGGCCAGAACAGAATATTCAAAGCCTGCAAGATATCCAGGCGCAGAGTGACCACCCCTCTTTAAATACAGCCTTAGCGCAGTTGGACAACGTACTTTACGGCAATCAGCAGGATAGTAGTGGTTGGCATGGGGAAAGTTTGTTGTCGGTGATTAAGTTGGTCAGGGAAAATGGGAAAAACAAAAGCACCAAGGCTGCTGGTTTAAAACCACTATATTCAAATTAACCCCCGCCCCGTCATTCCCGCGAAGGCGGGAATC
>JAAELM010000471.1 GCA_024226635.1 Oceanicoccus sp.
CAGGCCAGGCCCCGGCCCGTCATTCCCGCGAAGGCGGGAATCCAGCCTGCGCGGGAATGACGTCTTTTTAGATCTTATCAATAAAAAATGAAAAAAAAGGCCCGAACAAGTCGGGCCAGAATAATACAATTTAAAATACGATAGTTACTTAACCTTTAAACTCACCCACAATATGCGAGATAGATTCCTTCGCATCACCAAACAACATTCTGGTGTTATCACCAAAGAACAGTGGGTTATCAACACCAGAGAAACCGGAACCCATAGAACGCTTCAGTACAAACACCGTACGCGCTTCGTTAACATTAATAACCGGCATACCATAAAGCGGGCTACCTTCATCTTCGTTAGCTGCAGGGTTAACAACATCGTTAGCACCGATAACAATCGCTACGTCCATATTGCTCATCTGTGGGTTGATATCATCCATCTCAACCAGTTGGTCATAAGATACACTAGCTTCGGCTAACAGTACGTTCATATGGCCAGGCATACGTCCTGCAACCGGGTGAATCGCAAACTGAACTTCACAACCATTCTCTTCAAGGTGATCAGACAATTCACGAACAACGTGCTGAGCTTGAGCTACCGCCATACCGTAACCTGGTACGATGGCAACGTTTTGCGCCGCTTCAAGAATCAAGAAAGCATCATCCGCAGAGATAGGTTTAACTTCACCTTCGATTTTAGCGCTAGACACTTTGGCTGCACCAAAGCCACTAAACAGAACATTGCTTAATGAGCGGTTCATCGCCTTACACATGATGTTAGTCAGAATTAAACCACTAGCACCTACTAGAGAACCCGATACGATCAATAGATTGTTGTTCAATACAAAACCTGCCGCACAAGCCGCTAAACCCGAGTAAGAGTTAAGTAGGGCAATAACTACAGGCATATCTGCACCACCAATAGGAATGGTGATCATAATACCGAACAGTAGTGATAAACCGATAACCGCATACAACCACTCGCTATCTGCACTCGGGTTCTGAATAAACATAACGGCAGAAGCAAGAATGGTAAGTACTAATGCGCCATTAAAGACCTGTTGCCCAGCAAATTGAATTGCCTTACTAGGCATTTTTTCACTCAGCTTACCGTAAGCAATCAAACTACCTGTCAGTGTTACACCACCGATTAAGATAGAAAGAATAATAGTGATATTGGTGAAGGTAGTATTGGCTGCTGCATAAACCGCAACTAAACCTACCAACAAACTCGATGCACCACCAAAGCCGTTAAACACGGCTACCAGTTCAGGCATACCGGTCATTTCAACTTTACGGGCAGCAAACGCACCAATTAAGGCACCAACAATCAAACCGGCAATAATATTTTCCCATGGCAGTTTAATTTCATTCATCAGTGTTACAACGATGGCGATTAACATGCCCACCGAGGACATTAAGTTACCTTTACGTGCTGTTGCAGGTGAACTTAACTGCTTGAGTCCGAACACAAACAATACCGCAGAAACGATATACGCAAGGTTTATAATTAAATCAAAATTTAAAGATGTCATTAGTCTGGCCCCTTAACCTTTCTTCTTAAACATGGCCAGCATGCGGTCAGTAACCATATAGCCGCCGACAACATTGATAGACGCTAAAGCAACAGCTGCGGTGCCAAGCCATAAAGCCAACTCAGGGCTACCACTGTGTGCGGCTGTTAGAGCACCGACAACAGTAATACCAGAAATAGCATTTGATCCAGACATTAAAGGCGTGTGCAGAGTCGCAGGTACTTTTGCGATTAACTCAAAGCCCAAAAAGATGGAAAGCATTAAAATAAACGATAAATAGACGGCTTCCATTATTTAGCACCCCTTATATTTTTAATCATTTCATTCACCATCTCGCCATCGTGAGTGATCACGCAGCCTTTGATGATTTCATCTTCCATATCGAGATCAAATTGTTTGGTCTCTTTATTCCAGTATTCCAACACTAAATTGTGCAAGTTAGCGGAATACATTTGGCTGGCATTGTTAGCAACACGGCCAGGCATATTGGCAAGGCCGATAACCTTAACGCCATCAATCTCAACTTCTTCGCCAGCAACAGAGCCTTCAACATTACCGCCAGACTCTACCGCTAAATCAACGACTACACTGCCAGGCTTCATCGCTTGCAGCATTTCTTTCGTCACAACCGTTGGCGCAGGGCGACCAAATAGCTGGGCAGTGGTAATAACAATGTCAGACTGGGCACAGACTTTCTTTTGTCCGTCTAACTGCATTTGAACCTGCTCAGGAGTTAGTGCGTTGGCATAACCGCCAGCGGTCTGGCCAGTTTCACCCAGGTCAATCTCAACAAACTTACCGCCGAGAGATTCAACCTGTTCTTTAACCACAGGGCGAGTATCAAAGGCATCAACACGTGCACCCATACGCTTGGCTGTTGCAATAGCCTGTAGGCCTGCAACACCAGCACCAATAATAAAGACGCGAGACGGTGAAATCGTACCGGCTGGTGTCATCATCATGGGGAGAATTTTATCGAGACGCTCAGCTGCCAATACCACCATGGCATAACCGGCAAGGCTGGCCTGTGAGCTAAGGGCATCCATCTTTTGCGCGCGAGTAGTACGAGGGATCATCTCCATACTGATCGATGTCACACCGGCAGCGGCAAAGGCGTCAACCAGTTCGTTCTCATTAAACGGGTCGAGGAAGGAGATATGAATAGATCCCTTCTTTAACTGGCTAACTTCCTCGATTGAAGGCTTGCGCAAGCGCAATACAATATCAGCATTGTTTAACAGGGCCGTTCTATCGGTCACAATAGTGGCACCCGCTTTCTCATAGGCGCTATCTTCAATACGTACCGATTGGCCCATGCCTGCTTCAATTTGAACTTCCGCTCCCTGATCAGTAAAACGTTTTACCGAGTCGGGGATAACAGGGACTCGGGTTTCTCCGGCATCAAGCTCCCGGGGGATACCAATAATCATAAGTTGTCCTTGCTTCGTTGAGGGGCTGACCAGTGCCATTGCCCATTAATTAATTATTTATTCTATAAGACGCTTGTAGCACTCTTATCCACGCTCGCTACCCTATCGCTATTTCTTTATATTACCAAAAGCTATGATGAATACTCGATATAGTAATAATGAATACTGCCTGTCGCGTGTTTAGTACGTTTTTTGACCGCAGAAGTCACTGCTTCAGGTCGGTGTCGAATCATACGGAACTGCGACAAGTGAAACAATAAAAACCGATCAACATTAGTTACCTAAATGACCCCTTTACAGGCATGGTATTAGCGGGCAATACCTCAAATCTGCCCATTAATGGTCTTATAACCACCGAAAAGCAGAAATAACCGGATTTTTGCTGTGCCCTTATTAGAATTAGCGGTTTTTTAGTTTATCCTTCGCCACACGATAAAGGTTGGGTTTGCTTGAACCTGGAAATAGCTAAATAAGGCCCAACAGATAATGAAACAGACAATGAGAAGTCTCGATTTATGAGTAGTAAAGACAATTTAATCATTTTTGATACCACTTTACGCGATGGCGAGCAGAGCCCCGGCGCCTCGATGACTAAAGATGAAAAGGTGCGTATCGCTAAATTGCTAGAGAAAATGCAGGTTGATGTTATTGAAGCAGGCTTTGCTATCGCCAGTGTCGGTGACTTCGAGGCTGTAAAGGCGGTGGCTGGAGCAGTAAAAGACAGCACCATTTGTAGCCTGGCCCGCGCCGTACCCGGTGATATAGAGCGAGCCGCCGAGGCCTTAAAGGGTGCCAACTCTGGCCGGATTCACACCTTTATAGCTACATCGCCCATTCATATGCAGTACAAATTACAAATGGAGCCTGACCAAGTCCTTGAGCAGGCGGTAGCCATGGTGAAATTAGCCCGTAATCTCAGGGATGATGTGGAATTCTCTCTGGAAGACGGCAGCCGCTCTGAGTATGAATTCCAATGCCGTATTATAGAAGCAGTGATTGATGCCGGTGCTTCTACTATTAACATCCCGGATACCGTGGGCTATGGTGAGCCCGAAGAATATGGCGCCATGTTTAAACGCCTGATTGACAATATCCCCAATGCTGACAAAGCGATCTTCTCAACCCATTGTCATAACGATCTGGGTTTGGCGGTGGCCAATTCCTTATCCGCGGTAATGAATGGTGTGAGGCAGGTTGAATGTACCGTTAATGGTTTGGGTGAGCGTGCAGGCAATGCCGCTTTGGAAGAAATTGTTATGGGTGTTCGCACCAGGGCGGATATTTTCCCCGTGACCACACGTATTGAGCCCGTTCATATTGTACCTACCTCCCGTCTGGTTTCTTCTATTACCGGTTTTCCCGTTCAGCCTAACAAAGCCATTGTGGGAGCCAATGCTTTTGCCCACGAGTCAGGTATTCACCAGGATGGCGTATTAAAGCACCGTGAAACTTATGAAATTATGAGTGCCGAATCGGTGGGTTGGAATACCAACAAACTGGTGTTAGGCAAGCACTCAGGCCGTGCTGCAGTAAAAGCCCGCTTTGAAGAATTGGGTATCAGCTTCGATAACCAGGAAGCCTTAAACGAAGCCTTTGCCAACTTTAAAGCTTTAGCCGATAAAAAACATGAAATCTTTGATGAAGATTTACAGGCTCTGGTCAGCGATGTAACCGCACCAGAAATTAAAGAGAAATATCAGTTTAGTGATTTGGAAGCGACCTCCAGGTCTGGTGTAAAACCAAAAGCGTCTATGAAGTTGTCAGTTGATGGTACTGAGCAAGCGACAGAAGCAGAAGGTGATGGTCTGGTTGATGCTTCTTTTAAAGCGATTGAAAAAATTGCTAACAGCCAGGCTGAGTTACAACTTTATTTAGTCAGTGCTGTTACCCAAGGCACTGACTCACTGGGTGAAGTGACTGTACGCTTAGAAAAAGACGGTGTGATTGTTAATGGTTTGGGTGCAGATACCGATGTTATCGTCGCTTCAGTCAAAGCCTATCTTAATGCGTTGAATATGCTGGAAGCAGGCATTTTAAAAGCACACCCACAAAAAGGTGTTTAAACGAGCATGAACGAATTGCAGCGACAGGCTTATATGGAAGCAATGGGAGTAGATTGCTATGTCCCAAGATTGCACTTGCCCGCTGCAATGCCTTCCGTACTGTGTGAAATACCAGAACTGGCTGAAGTGCCAGTAGCTAATACTGAACCGTCGGTGGCTCCCATAGCAAAAGGTAAAAACGGCAGTGCTGCGGCTATGCAGGCTTTATTGGGTGAAGATGAACCTAATAAAGCGCAGGCCCAGCAAAGTGTTGAGGCTGTTACTGAACAATTAGTTCAAACAACCTCGGCAACCTCCATCCCACACTTTGCCTTATCCATAGTACGAGGTAGTAATATATTAATTGTGGATGATGGTCTGCCGGGCCATATTAACCCCGCTGAGTATTTGCAGCTGTTACACAATATTGTATTTGCACTAGGTGCTGGTAAACAGCAGTTAGCCATTGATAGCTTTGTGTGGCCGATGGTTAAAAATAGCCAGATTGATCAAAGCGAAACCGCCGCACGGCAAACGCTGGATGCGTTCTTATCCAAGCAGATTGAACAGCACAAGGCGCACTATATTATTGTGATGGGTGAAACTGCCGCTACCTACATCACTAGCGAAGCGTTGGCGACAGCTACCTTACACACCCATCCACAATGGCAGCTCCCCCTGATATGCACCAATAGCGCAAGCCCAATGCTTGACGACCCCTCCTTAAAACGAGCGGTATGGAATGACTTACAGCCCTTACTGTCTGTTATCAAGTCCAGCTAATGCAGTTAAGACCTATGCAAGCGGGTGATATTGAGGCAGTAGCCGCCGTGGAAAAAGCGGCTGCGGAATTCCCCTGGCCACAATCACAATTTAAAAATAGCCTTGGCAGCGACCATGATTGCATGGTGTTAGACGTTGAAGGTGTAGTGCTGGGCTTTATGATTTTCTCCAGAGTATTGGATGAAACTACATTATTAAATATTGCGGTGTATCCGGATATTCAAGGCAAGGGGTATGGTCGTTTATTGTTGGGCAGTGGTTTAAAGGCTCAACAGGAGCAAGGCGCCAAACAATGTTTTTTAGAAGTGCGGGTGTCCAATGTCAGTGCGAAAAGATTATATGACTCACTGCGCTTCAACATAGTGGGTGAACGTAAAAATTATTATCCGGCGAAAACAGACCGGGAAAATGCTTATGTGATGTGCTGTGATTTAGCAGACAATACAGTAGCCGTCGTTTAATTGAGGAATTGCAATGCGCGTTGTTGAAAGCCAATGGTGGATTATAGAGTTACCCGAGGAGTGGGAAGCCGACCAGGATGAAGATACCATTCTGATTTCCGATGAGGATGGCGTTGGTGAAATTGCTATCACTACACTAGAGAAAGAGTCCGGTCTCGTTGATGAGACTGAACTGCAAGACTATATGAACGATGTCGTTGAGCAGTTTGGCCCAGCGGAGTTGGCGCAGGTGGCTGAGTTGGATGGTTACTATATTGCTTATAAGGAAGATGGCGACGCCGTGAGAGAATGGTACCTCCGCTATGATAACTTGTTAGTGCTGATCACCTATAGCTGTGATGATGACAATGCCGGCATGGATGATGGTGCAGTGAATGAAATTCTGGAAACCCTCTTTATCAAAGTCGAAGAGCCAGAAGAGTAGGGTCTTCGGCTTTAATAACCAGATAAAGCAAGGCTTTAAATTATTCCATCGTTGTATACAATAGCTTGATCATCCACCTAACGATAATACTTGATGAAAACCTTCTTCAAACGCCTGTTGCTCACTCTGCTGGTTGTGCTACTTATCCTGATAGCAACCCCGTTTCTATTTCTTCAATTCGGTTCTGAATCGTCCGCCACCAGCGCAAAAATGCTGCTCAATGCGATTGCCGGTTATGGCATTGAAAGCCCCCCAGCCGAAGTGGTGGAGCAGCGTTATAAAGTGCCTGAAGGGTTTAGCGTTTCAGTCTATGCCGCTAGCCTGGGAAAAATTCGTTTTATGCATATGACACAGCAGGGAGACTTAATTGTTTCCCGGCCACGCAGTGGTGATGTGTTATTGCTGGAGCGTGACCGTGATGGCGATGGTTATCCCGATGGCCAGCGAACCCTGCTGGAAGGTTTGGTAAAACCCCATGGTTTAGATATCGCCGATGGTTGGTTATATATCGCCGAGTCTACCGCTTTAGGTAGGGTATCCTTTGATGAGCAGGACGGTCAGCTAACAGGGGAATATCAGCGCATTGTTGAAGGCTTAATGGACACCGGTAACCACTGGACCAAAACGGTAGGCGTAGGGCCCGATGGCTGGCTGTACTTTACCTCCGGCTCCACCTGCAATGTCTGTGAAGAGGAAGATCCGCAACGGGCCACTATGATGCGAGTTAAGCTCGATGGCAGTGAACTAAGTATCTATGCCACCGGTTTACGCAATAGCGTTGGCTTTGATTGGGCACCCTGGGACCAAAGTTTATACGCCACCGATAATGGCCGTGACTTATTAGGTGATGATTTTCCTCCCTGCGAGCTCAACAAGATAGAGCAGGGTGGCTTTTACGGCTGGCCCTATATCAACGGTTTTGGTGAACTGGATCCTGATTTTGGTGTTGGCAAAGATAATTTACTCAACACTTCGATTTCACCGGCCCATGGCTTTAAAGCACATAATGCTCCTTTAGGAATCCGGTTTCTCCGCCATAACGTGGCACCGGGTTTTGAGAAAACCGCCCTGGCTGCATTACATGGTTCATGGAACCGTAGCGAAAGAGATGGATACAAAGTTGTGTCCCTGCACTGGCAGGAAGATGGCAGCATTGTGGAAAAAGATTTTCTAACGGGTTTTCTGGGTAAGGCGGATGTGACTGGTCGCCCAGCGGATGTGACCGAGTCCAGCGATGGCAGTATTTATATTTCCGATGATTACTCCGGTACTATCTTCCGGGTAGTCTACGGCGAGCAGGTTAAAAGCTCACCCGCCAAAATCGCGGCACCGGTTACAGTAACTATTGATCCCGAACAAGCTTTGGCTATCTATAGCGATGAGCAACGCCAGAGTTTGCAGCAGCAGGGTGAAAGGTTGTATCAACAATACGGCTGCGGTAACTGCCATGATCCTGAAAGAGCGACGCCAATGAGACCAATCAGGCCATTAAAAGATCTGGCCCAGCGTTATACCGTTACTGAAATAGCCGACTTCTTTTTAGCGCCAACACCACCGATGCCGGTCTTCCCGTTAAATGAGCAACAGCGAGAAGCCCTGTCGGTTTATTTGTACCCGCGATAGCTACAGCTGCTGATATGGTCATTAACCATACCCGTTGCCTGCATATAAGCATAGATAATTGTGGAGCCCACAAAGCTAAAGCCACGCTTTTTTAGGTCTTTGCTAATGGTATCGGACTCGGGACTGGTTACCGGTATCTCAGATATCGATTTCCATTTATTCTGGATAGGCTTGCCATCAACAAAGCCCCAGATATAGTCGGAAAAACTGTCAAACTCTTTTTGTATGTTGATAAAGGCTTTAGCATTTTTGCGGGTTGAAAAAACTTTTAAGCGATTGCGCACAATTCCCGGGTTAAGCAGTAGCTTTTCCAGTTTTTGATCACTAAACCGGGCGACTTTTTCCACCTCAAAATTGGCAAATGCCTTACGGTAGCCCTCCCGCTTTTTTAAAATCGTAATCCACGATAACCCGGCCTGGGCACCTTCCAGGGTAATAAATTCAAACAGCGTTTGGTCGTCATAAACCGGCACACCCCATTCATGGTCGTGATAGTGTTGGTAGAGTGGGTCATCGCCGCACCAGTCGCAGCGTTTGGGTTGGGCCATTATTAAGTTTCTCTTCGGTTAATCTGGCTATGTATCCCGATGGATATAAATGTTGATCGCAGTTATAATAAAGGAACACCGCTGGGTTTAAAACTATCTCATGGTCAACGCAAGGCTATTTTTTGTAAGGATAAAATATGAAAATTTACACCTTTGAAGCTGCTCCCAACCCACGTCGCTTAAAATTATTCCTGGGCTACAAGGGTGTCGATATTGAAACAGAAACCATTAATATCCGGGACGGAGAACAGTTTTCCGACAGTTTCAAAGCGATTAATCCCGACTGCACTGTACCGGCCTTGCAGCTGGATGATGGTACGGTTATTACAAATGTTATTGCCGCTTGCTTATACCTTGAGAGCCTTTACCCTGAAAAGCCATTATTGGGTTTAACCCCGCTTGAGCAAGCAAAAATAGTAAGTTGGGATCATAGTATTTTTACAGAAGGTTTTACTGCCGTGGCAGAAATGTTGCGCAATGGCAGTGAGGCCTTTAAAGGGCGCGCTTTACCTGGCGCTGTAGCCCTGGAACAAATTCCTGGGCTGGTAGACCGCGGCCAAATTCGCTTACAGGCCTTTTTTAATAAACTGGACACCCATTTAGCAGACCGTGAATTTATTGTCGGCAATGCTATTAGCCTGGCGGATATTGATTTGTATGCTGTGTGTGATTTTGCGAAGTGGGTAAAGCAATCTATTCCAGAAGATTGCAGACATTTACAGAGCTGGTACCAGCGTATGGTTAAAGAGTTAGGTGAAAAATAAACCCCCGCCATTCTTTATAACACCGCTGATATCAGGCGTTTTCTATTCCCTCGCAGCAATCTAATAAGGTCAACGCATTGCAAAAGCCAACCGATATATCAACAAATATATCCGCTGAAGACAGTTACGGCGAATTAAAAACCAAACTCAATAAAGAGACCGCCAAAATCACCTGGCAAGAGTTAGAGCGCCACTATGCCAGCGGTGCAGTGATTGCCGTCGCCAACGGCCACGACCTGATTGAAGTTGGTTGCCAGTTAAGTCTGGACAATAAAGAGGTGGTAGAGCAGTGGCTAACCGCCGGCGTTATGGCCAAGGTTGATGACCAACAGGCGACACAATGGTTTGAACAACAAGCTACACTTTGGGCTGTTGTCGTCGCTCCCTGGGTGTTGGTGCAGGAAATTGCACCCTAAGAGGCGCCAACGGTAACAACAATGGATAATCAAACTGCCTTTATAGAAAGTATTAGCGCCCGGTTGGATGACTTGTTTCAGTCATACAACGATAACCGTCCGGTACCACCGGCTACAGTGTTTCGCCTTGAGGGGTATATAGCAGCGGGGTGTGAGTTGGCTTTACTAACGGAACAGGATGCTTGGCAAATGATTAAACGGTCGTGGGATAAAACCTTTGACCAACCATTCCCGGCCTGCGCCAGCGGAAAAATTTCCATCCCGGTCAATATGCCCAGGGCGCCAGTGTATCTTTCAACGTGATTGCCAGGGTATTTACTTCTTGCTTAAACATTGTGTCTTAAGGGAATACTTCGCACTCAGGTCAAAAAACTCATTATATTTTTTCTGATCGCAGTAGTGCCCAGCCAAAGTAGTGGCGACGCGGTCAAGGTTTTCGCTGTCTACACCAATCAATTTTTCTGTTAGTGCCAGCATTCTTAGCAGGGTGGGCACCTGATACTGCTGTTGTTCGGTAACCACGTAAAGTGCATATAACAGAATCTCCCAATCCAGAATTTTAAACTCGTCATTCTGTAGTGACTTTTCCACCTCGATTATTTCAATCACGATAGGTATGACCTGCTCGTAGTGCTCTTGGTCTATTAGCAGCTGGTGATAGCGGTCGCGAATAATCACGGTGGCAAAATGTTCTTTGCCCACGGCCTTGGTGGCTAGTTGGTAGGCTTGGGTAATCTCTGTGGCATGTTCTGTGATTTGGCCGGTTTGGGTATAGGCCAGTACATTATTTTTCATAATAATAATGCAGCGCTGGTCTAGCTCATGATAGAGAGTGATACATCCATCCAGGGCTAATTCACCTGAGTCGATGGCAGACCTCCATTGTTTTTTATTAACGGCCTTATCGTTTTTTTTCACTTGTTGAAGGAACTTCTCTTCTGTCCATTCAGTAGACCAGTCAAAGAGTGACCTTGGGGCGTTATTTTTGGCGGAGCCAATAGAGGGGGCTAGCAGTAAGAGCAAGATAATAAGTGATGTGAATGTTTTCATACCAATAACATTGCCGAATAAGTTGCCCGCGCCTATATAGGGTCTATATCCCTGAGGTGATGGGTTATTTTGAATGAAAAAATCTTATATCTAATTCAATTCTTCTGACAGATTACATAAGTTTAAAGATTATACCGGCGAGAAAGATATATCAATCAATGTTATCAGGCTGTGATTGCTGTGGCTGCAATCTGGACATATAGAGCCCTTTTCTTAGTATTCTAGAGCAGCGAGGTCTGCCGCCGCGACCCAGTATGAAAAACAGCAATCAGCGAGTAATGAAAAAACTCGCCACAGGTGGTCAGGTGATCACGGACCCAATATTGGATGGTGTCTGCTTGTTGTTCATCCGGGGTGGTGGCAGTTTGGTATGCTGCAATTTCGCATTCAACAGTGGCGGGTGAGTCGGTGGTTTTGTCGTCATCACTGATGGCAATAGAGAGCACTTTGCGTTTTTTATCCCATTCAAAAATAACATAGCGGGACTGGTCCCAGACATTGTCAGGGAATAGGCTCACAGCCTTATCAATGGTTTGGTTAATTATCTGGCGGATTTCAGTATCGTCGGTCTGTTCACAGCGGTGAGAATAGACCACACCCACGGTGGCATTGCCATAGGCGTCTTTGGCGTTGTTATGGGTTTGGCTTTGCCAGGGGAGTTCGGTCCATTCTTGTTGCATAGGGGGCTCTGTGTTTTAAGGGTTTATTTTTTGGGTCGATGTTTGGTGTATTTGGTGGCCAATGCCTGTTCCGGTTTGTCTGGCCATGGGTGCTTAGGATAGCGGCCTTTCATTTCTTTTTGTACCTCAAAATAGCTACTGCGCCAAAAACCAGCAAGGTCTTGGGTAACCTGTAAGGGGCGTTGGGCTGGGGATAATAAGTGAAGCATCAATTTTATTTGGCCGTTAGCAATACTGGGAGTGTCGGCATAGCCAAACATCTCTTGTAGTTTGACACTGAGTACAGGTGGGTTTTGGCTGTAATCGATACTGATATTGGAGCCGGAGGGTACGGTAATTTTCAACGGTGCCAGTTCATTCAGTTGCTGCGGCAGCGGCCAGGGTAGTAAGTGGCTAAGTATTTCCTGTAGTTCAAGTTTTTTAAAATCACCTAGCTTGTTGATGTTATCCAAATAGGGCGCCAGCCAATGGTCTAAGGTGTTTAGCAAATGCTTGTCGGAAACGTTGGGCCACTTTTGCTGCCCGGTATTATGTTTACGTAATAACTCCACTCTTGCCTGCCATTGCCTGCTGGCTTTGTCCCAGGGTAATAAGCTTAAGCCTCGTTTTTGAATAAGCGCTAGCAGTGCCTGGCGTTTTTCTTCCGGGGGAATTTGCTCAACCCGTTGGCTTTTAATCGTTAGCTTGCCTACTGCGGTGACTTGCTCTGCAATAAACCGCTCCACGCTATCATCCCATTCCAGGGTGGTTTTTTCTGTGGTTAAACGGCTTAGCGCTTGCTGGAATAATTCAGCATCAAAGGGACAAGCAGAGTAGATACGGTCGGTAGCTTTTTGGCCGGCTTGATTAATATTGCCGCCCAGTTCAGCGACTGCCAGCCATTGGTGATTGCTGAGTTTGTCGTTATTGTCCAGGGTGGCGGCACGGCCATTGCTGAGTTGATACTGGTTATTGCTGCCTGCTTTTTTTTTGGCAATGCGGTCAGGGTAGGCACTGGCTAATAAAAAGCCGATCTGTTGTTGTTCTGTGAGTGGCTGTTCTGCTGCGGCTTTGTTGCTGTGTTTATTTAACAGCTGCTGAAAGGTTTTGGCTTGTTGCTGTGTGCGTTTTAGCCAGGCTTTGTGTTGGCTATGGCAGGGAATATCACCGGTAACCGTAGCCACCACTGAAGCAAGGTCGGCGCCATAATCCCGGGATAATGGATGGCGGTCTGCTAATACAGCGGCTAAGGCACAGGCGTTTTTTTCCTGCTGCAAAGCTAAACTGCTGATCAGCATATGCGCCAATCTTGGGTGGGTAGGCATGGCCGCCATTTGTTCACCGTGGGGTGTTAGCTTCCAGCCTTGCAAGGCTTGTGCAGTAACGGCGGGGCCTTCTATTGCACCCAAACTGGCTAATAAATCCCGGGCCTGGCCCAGTGGGCCAGTCGGTGGTGTATTCAGCCAGTGCAGTTCGTCAATATCATCAATACCCCATTGCAGAATTTGTAATACCAGGGGGGCAAGGTCGGCCTGCAAAATTTGCGGGGCACTTTGCCTGGGTAGCTGCTGCTGTTGTTCGTCACTCCATAGCCGATAACAAACCCCTTCGCTTAGTCGCCCGGCACGGCCCATCCGTTGCACGCTGGAGTCCTGGCTAATGCGGCGGGTTTGCAAACGTGTCATCCCGGTAGCGGGGTCGAAGCAGGGTTCACGGCTAAGCCCGGCATCAATAACAACATTAATCCCTTCAATAGTTAAGCTGGTTTCCGCAATATCGGTAGCCAATACTACTTTGCGTTGGGGGCCGTTTTCAGGCAGTGGTTCTATGGCCCGTTGTTGTTCGCGAAAGGGCAGTGCACCGTATAAAGGGAATACAACGGTGTCGGTAATAGTGTTGTCTGCCAGATGTCGCTTAAGCCGTTGTAAGACTTTATTGATTTCACCTTGTCCCGGTAAAAATACTAATTGGCTGCCGCTATGTTTTTGTAGTGCAGAGATTGCTGCACTGCAAACACGGTCAATAATATTTTCATCATAGCGTTTGGCTTTGCCGTAGATAATGTCGACGGGAAACATTTTGCCCTGACTACGGATAATGGGTGCGGTGTTGTCTTCGGTGGTGAGTAGTGAGGCAATGGTGTCGCCGTCGAGGGTGGCGGACATCACTACAAGGCGCAGGGGGTTGTTATCATCCCGGAAAATTTCACGCCCTTGCAAAGCCAGCGCCAAACCAAAATCAGCATCAATACTGCGTTCGTGAAATTCATCAAAGATTAATAAGCCCACACCTTCAAGGCCGGGGTCTTGCAGCAGCATGCGAGTGAGAATACCTTCGGTAATCACTTCAATACGGGTTTGCTGGCTGACTTTGCTGTCTTGCCGTACCCGATACCCTACGGTTTGCCCAACCGGTTCGCCTAGCAGTGATGCCATACGTTGTGCCGCACTGCGTGCTGCCATCCGGCGTGGCTCTAACATAATGATGCGTTGGTCCCTGAGCCAGGCTTCGTTTAATAAGGCCAGTGGCACCAGTGTGGTTTTACCGGCACCTGGCGGTGCTTCCAATACCAGTTGGTGATGGTGTTGCAGGGTGTCCCGAAGTGGGGCCAGTACTTCGGATATGGGTAGGGTGGGCAGGGTCATGCTTAAGGTTGATGCAAGTCCCTGATCAGCGCCGGGATTTCCGAAGGGTGCAGCAAGGTATGGTGTGGGTTGATACCCAGCTCGGCGTCTAGTGGCTGCTGGTGCTGAATCCAGACAGAGGTAATTCCGCTGTTATGGGCGCCGGCAATATCCGCGGCTAAGCTATCGCCTACATGAATGGCTTCATGGGCTTCGCAGTTTGCCAGGGTAAGGGCCTTATCAAAAATAGAGCGGGCCGGCTTTTGTTCGGGTTCCTGGCCGCCAATAATAATATGGTCAACATGGTCTTTCAGGTTGATACGTTCTACTTTCGGAATTTGTGAAAACTCAGGGCCATTGGTGATAACCACCAGGGTAAATAGCCTGCGCGCCTCGGCTAAAAAGTCGGTAATGCCCGGATAGAAATCGAAGGCGTTGATTCTGTCACTATCGAATTGGTCTTGCAGTTGCCGGGCAGTATCTGCGGTTACGTTTTCAATACCCTGCGCAGCCAGTAAATCAGTAACTAATTGAACTCTAAAAGCCCCTTCGTCTTGTTGTTCGACAATGGGCGTATAGCGATTGTGCTGCTCGGTACTCCATTCTCGGTATATGCCTTTGACGTAAGCCTCGGCAATAGCCTCGGAGTTGGCAAGGTCTTGATACAACGAGCTGAGCTGCTGTGCCATTTTTGCTTTTGCTTGCCGGTTGGCGGCAAAGGTGTCACACAGTGTTTCATCCATATCCAGGAAGAGGGCTTTTAACATGGTTGGTTCCGGTGTATTAATGTTGGCGCTTATTATTGTAACTGGTAGCGCAATTCCCGCAAAAAACCCTGCAGATTTTCGGCATTTTCCGGACCCATGCGCCACAGCAGTTTTTCAATGTCGGTGGCGTTTTCATAGTCAGCACTCTCGAATTGATAGAGTACGCTGGGCCGAATTAATGCAGGTTGTTGTTCCAGGCTATTAACGGCTAACACCTGACTTATGGTCTGCATAAAGCGTTGGTCAAAGGTGTCGGGTTTGCCTTGCTCCCGGTAGGCTTTTTCTAACAGCGGTAACCAGTCCTGATAGTAGCGCACCAGTGTAGCGGGTTCGATACTGGTCAAGGTGTTAATCATCAGGGTCATGCGCTGGTAGTTTTCTTCTGAAGTGACTTCGTCTAAACCGCTGGCCTGGGTTTTAAATTTTTCCATGGGGTAATCAACCGGGCGATAGCGCTTTGGCAATTTACCATCGGCCATCAGATCAACGGCTAATACCCATTTGCGAATTTGCTCTTCAGGTAATAACCATTGGGTGAGGGCAGGGGCCAAATCCTTTGCCGCTAACAGAACCACAGTATCACTGTTTTCCAGTGCAATCGGGGCGTTAACAATGGGCGGCAGGCTGGGGGCTGGTTCAACGGGGGCGGGTTCAACAGCTGCGGGTTCTGGTAAGGGTTCAGGGGCTGGCTTAACAGGCTCCCTGACGACGGGAGCCGGGGCGGTTTGGCTAAGCTCTTGTTCAGCACTTTGTTGCTGGGTGCTGTAGATAAAAATTCCAGCGGCAATGATCACCACAGCGATAAAGCCAATAATAATGCCCGGCATGATTTTGTTGGTCATAGTTTATCCATTTCTTGTGGTGCCTGGCCTAAAGTCAGGCTGGTTTATATGGCTGCAAATCCTGCGTGAGCGCAGTTTAGCAAACATTGTGTGCTGGGTTTGAATTCATTCTTCGGGTTTTGTTCCTTTTCTTTATTGGCTATGGGTTGCGGGGCAGTGGGTTCTGCTTAGTCTTTTTAGTTGTAGTAACTGTATTTGTTGGATTTATACCAATTTATAACCTGTTTATTTTTGTTTATATGGATGTATCAGCTGATTTTTATAAATTTTAAAGAAAAAATACTGATCTGGCTTGTTTATGATGTTTACAGATTCATTCAATCAGCTAATTTAGGAGTAATAGTCATGTTAGTCGGTGTGCCCAAAGAGATTAAAAACCACGAGTATCGGATCGGTATGACCCCGGCCGGAGTGAAAGAACTGGTTGGCCGCGGCCATCAGGTGCTGGTGCAAAGTCATGGGGGTGAAGCTATTGGCTTTAGCGATGAAAATTATCGCCAGGCCGGTGCAGAAATGGTCGACAAGGCAGAAGATATTTTTGCCCGCTCAGAGATGATTGTGAAAGTGAAAGAACCCCAGCCAGCCGAATGCAAGATGCTGCGAGAAGGGCAGATTTTGTTTACCTACCTGCACCTGGCCCCGGACCCTGAACAAACCGAGTTGCTACTGGCTTCCGGTGCTACCTGTATTGCCTATGAAACGGTGACGGATGATAACGGTGGCTTGCCGTTACTGGCACCGATGAGTGAAGTGGCGGGACGTATGTCGATCCAGGAGGGTGCTTACTGCCTGGAAAAGGCTCAGGGTGGCAGCGGTATATTAATGGGTGGAGTGCCCGGTGTTGAGGCCGCCAATGTATTAGTGATTGGCGGTGGGGTAGTGGGTTTAAACTCTGCACGTATTGCTATGGGCATGGGCGCCAATGTGACCATTATGGACCGCTCGCTGGCCCGTTTAAAAGCTATCGATGAATTATATGGCGATCGCTTGAAAACCTTATATTCAACCACCGATGCGATTGAAAAGCAGCTAGCTATTTCTGATGTGGTGGTTGGAGCCGTACTGATCCCGGGCGCTGCAGCCCCCAAACTGGTTACCCGGGATATGTTGAAGCTAATGAGGCCAGGTTCGGTGTTGGTTGATGTAGCCATTGATCAGGGTGGTTGTTTTGAAACCAGTAGGGCCACTACCCATGAAGCCCCCACCTATAGCGTGGACGGTATTATTCATTACTGTGTGGCAAATATGCCCGGCGGTGTTGCCCGTACCTCGACGCTGGCTTTGACCAATGCCACTTTGCCTTATGTGCTTGGCCTGGCAAATAAAGGCGCCTATCAAGCCCTGATGGATGATAAGCATCTGTTAAATGGTCTGAATGTTCACCAAGGGATGGTTACTGTTGATGCCGTAGCCTCGGCGTTGGATTATAACTATGTCGAGCCTGGTATGGCTTTGGCCAGTGATGGCTTAAAGCAGTCAGCCTAGCACACCGTCATTCCCGCGCAGGCGAGAATCCAGTACTGTCAATTTCCGCCTTGGCGGAAATAACAGCATAGGCATACAGGCTGGATTCCCGCCTGCGCGGGAATGACGAGAGTCATTTTCGCCGAAGCCTGCCCTCGAGTGCTTTAGTCGGGGGCGGGAATGACGGTGTGGCAATAGAGTTAATTTCCTCCTTCTTTGACCCTCATCAATGTAGTACCCGGGTTGATTGATAATACTGGAGCTATTCCTACCCTATGGAGGTTGTGCTATGTCGACTTATCGAAAAATTCTAGTAGCTGTAGATTTATCTGAAGAGGCTGAGCAGGTGTTGCAAACCGCCGCCGATATAGCTGAGGCCAACCAGGCTGAGTTGTATATATTGCATGTTGCGGATACCCCGGTTTCGCCCTACGGCCAGTTTCCAGAGTACGCAGCACCGGTTAGCACCGCTGAAATCAGAGCGTCTATTTTCGCCCAGCTTGCTACTACAGTGGAAAATGCGGGTTTGAGTCGAGAGCTTATTACTATCGATTTTGGCCGCTCAATTGATTCCATTATTGAGCATTCTGACGAGTATCAATGCGACTTGATTGTTATCGGTAGTCATGGCCGGCACGGCATTCAATTATTATTAGGCTCTACCGCCAACGGTGTTTTGCATCACGCTAATTGTGATGTGCTAGCGGTGCGGGTAAGGGAAGTCATAGAACAGTAACTGATTTTTTCTGATTGCTAAAAGGAGATTGTCATGAGTTTATTAAAAGATGATTTAGCCGTGATTATGGAAGAGTTAAAAACCCAGCGCGATATTTTAGCGGTAAAAATGCACCTGGCCAAAGCGGATGTCAAAGATGAGTGGCAACAGCTGGAAAAGAAATGGCAACATTTTTGTGCTGAAAATCAACGCCTGCAAGAAGAGGCCAAAGATGTCGCTGAAGACGTACAGGAAGATTTAAGTGATTTAGGGCGGGACCTTAAAGAGGGCTACTACCGCATTAAAAACCTGCTGCATTAACTACCCGTGACCTCCTTTGGTTGGGAGTCCGAGTCTGTCTATAGTCATCCAGAGGATTACTACAGTGAGCTATTAGTTGATATCAGCCATGCTCGCCAAAGTATTGAGTTGGTTGTTTATATCTTTGCCTTGGATGAGTTGGGGCAACGCTTCTTTGATGCTTTGGTCAGGGCTGCAAGACGCGGTGTAAGCGTGCGCGTGCAGGTTGACGGCATTGGCTCTGCTGAAGAGGGCGATGTACTGGCAGCCAGGTTTGCCAGCGAGAATATTGATTGCCGTATTTATCACCCCTTGCCCTGGTACTTAAGTGCCTACCGGTGGTCGGTAACCCCCGGCAGTTTTTTTGCCAAACTCGCCCATTTTATACTTTGCCTTAATCGCCGTGACCACCGTAAATTTTGTGTGATTGACAGTCGGGTGGCCTGGTGTGGCAGTTTTAACCTGTCCATTGATCATCTGGATAAGTCCATCCCATGGCGCGACTATGGCGCTCGCATCAGCGGGCTACCGGTTGAGTTACTGCGGGAAAATTTTAGCGCCGTTTGGTCGCGGCGCCCATCCGCCATTACCCTTCAGGATATGAAGTTTTTGCGGTGTAATGACAGCCTTAAACTACGTCGCCTTCGCAACCGGCTACTGGTGCAGCATATTCGCTCGGCGCGGCGACGGGTATGGATAGTCAGCGCCTATTTTTCACCGTCAGGCCAGGTTATTCGGGCCATCAAACAGGCTCGGCAAGCCGGCATAGACGTGAGGGCGGTGGTGGCCGAGCGTTCCGATATCGCGGTATTTCCCTGGCTAAGTGCGACCTATTATGCGGATTTAATCAATATGGGGGTGGAGATCTATGCCTATAAGCCCGGTGTTTTACATGCCAAGGCCTTGTTGGTTGATGATCAGTGTGTGATTGGTAGCACCAACCTCAATCATCGCAGCTTTTACCATGACCTGGAGCTGGATATATTACTGACAAACCAACAATCGGTTAAAACCATGGCGGAGAGTATTGAACAAGATATTGCCCAATCCACTAAAGCCTCACTGGCTGACCTGTCTATCATGAGCCGGAGGTTCTGGTTTGGCTGGTTGCTGCGGGTGTTGCGCTACTGGATGTAGTTAATATAGTTTGAACCATACTGGATATCATTAAGGTTAGCTGAGATAGATAGAGCGATGAAGATATTGACCAAATCGATGCTGTTACTGATGCTATTTTTGTTGACGGCTTGTGAATCGGATAATGAGCATTTTTGCGCGCGTTACCAGTATGTCTACAACCAGTTGTTGGAAGATGATATTCCGCCCTACGGTGAAATGAAGCAGCAGTTAATGGAAAGCCTGGCTACCCCCAAGAAAGATAAAGACCAGGCTCGGTTTATGCTGTTTGTACTGGAAGATTGGTATTCGGAGCTAAAGCCTGGCCATGAGGATAGCCGTGAGTTCTGCATGCGCATCAAGCGCTGGGAAGCTTACCCTTAAAGCCCTGGTAATAATTAAAGTAAGAGGCTCTCTCCTCCCCCCCCAAAAAAAAACCGTCATTCCCGCGAAGGCGGGAATCCAGTACTGTAGATTTCCGCTTAAGCGGAAATAACAGCATAAGCATACAGCCTGGATTCCCGCCTTCGCGGGAATGACGATAGTCATTTTCGTCGAAGCCTGGCTCCACCCAACACCTCCAGATTACAATCCACCTGCTAACCCATGTTTGATATTGAGGCTTGTGCCCAACCCTGTTAAACTGGCGTCCCATCTCGGAAGGGTCCTGACGATAGTTAATAGCTTGCCTATATAACTCGCCTAAACCCTCCCATCCAGGGCCTGATTGATACCTTCCAAGGTATGCCAATAGCCCTGACATAAACTAAACCATCAACTCTTAAACAAGAGCAACAAGAGAAAGTTTTTCATGGCGACACGATTTATCTTCGTCACGGGCGGTGTTGTATCGTCTCTCGGCAAGGGCATAGCCTCGGCATCATTGGCGGCTATATTAGAAGCCCGCGGTCTGAAAGTGACCATGTTAAAGCTGGACCCTTATATCAATGTTGACCCTGGCACTATGAGCCCGTTTCAGCATGGTGAGGTTTTTGTTACCGAAGATGGTGCCGAGACTGACCTTGACCTTGGTCACTATGAGCGCTTTATCCGCACCAAAATGGGCAAGCGCAATAACTTTACCACTGGCAGAATTTACGAGACCGTGCTCAGAAAAGAGCGCCGTGGCGACTATCTGGGCGGTACGGTCCAGGTTATTCCCCATATTACTGATGAAATTAAGCGCCGGGTGATTGAAGGTGCCGGTGATGCCGATGTGGCGATTGCAGAAATTGGCGGCACCATCGGTGATATCGAAGGCCTGCCCTTCTTTGAGGCGGCCCGTCAGTTAAAGTCAGATTTGGGCCCAAGCCGGGCAATGCTAATGCACCTGACGCTGGTGCCTTATATCGCCACCGCTGGCGAGACCAAAACCAAGCCTACTCAACACTCCGTTAAAGAATTACGCTCCATTGGTCTTCAGCCTGATATTCTTTTATGCCGCTCTGATCACGAGATTGATGAAGGTTCTTTAAAGAAAATATCCTCATTTACCAACGTGGAATTGCGTGCCGTTATCCCTTTACAGGATGCAGATACTATCTACAAAATCCCCGGTGCCCTAAAGCAGCGTGGACTGGATCAAATTATTGTAGAACGCTTTGGGCTGGAATGTGATGAAGCCGACTTATCAGAATGGGACCGCGTTATTGATGGCGCCTTAAACCCGGAAAAAGAAGTCACTATCGCCATGGTTGGTAAATACATGGAGCTGATTGATGCTTATAAATCCCTTAACGAAGCACTGCATCACGCAGGTATTAATACCCACACCAAAGTGAATATCCGCTATATCGATTCCCAAAAAATCGAAGAAGAGGGTGTTAGCCTGTTAGATGGCGTCGACGGTATTTTGGTGCCCGGTGGCTTCGGCAACCGGGGCGTTGAAGGCAAGATTGCCACAGTACGCCATGCCCGTGAAAATAAAATCCCTTATTTAGGTATCTGCCTTGGAATGCAGGTTGCGGTTATCGAGTACGCCAGAAATGTGGCTGATCTCCCCGATGCCAACAGCACCGAGTTTAACTCCCAGGCTCAGCACCCGGTAATTGGTTTGATTACCGAATGGACCGAATCCGATGGCAGCACCGAACAGCGTGACGAAACCGCCGACCTGGGTGGCACCATGCGTTTAGGTGGTCAGGAATGTCGTTTGGTGGAAGGTTCCAATGCCAAAGCCACCTACGAAAATGAACTGATTATTGAGCGTCATCGTCATCGCTATGAAGTGAATAATAATTATGTGGACCAGCTACAAAAAGCTGGCCTGCGTATTGGCGGTTGGTCTGCGGATGACTCCTTAGTAGAAGTGGTAGAGATTCCAGATCACCCCTGGTTTATTGCCTGTCAGTTCCACCCGGAATTTACTTCCACCCCCCGCGATGGTCATCCATTGTTTAGCGGTTTTGTGTCTGCAGCTGTAGATTACTCCCATCAATAAAGATTAAAAGGAAAGGTGGTATACGTGGCCCAGAAAACCCTGACATTAGGCGATATCAATATCTCAAACGATTTACCGTTTGTTTTATTTGGCGGTATGAATGTACTTGAGTCTCGCGATATGGCGATGCAAATTGCCGAAGCTTATATTGAAGCTACCCAGCGCTTAAATATTCCTTATATTTTCAAAGCGTCTTTTGATAAAGCCAACCGCTCTTCGATTCATTCCTTTCGCGGGCCGGGTATGGAAGAAGGTCTAAAGATTTTTGAAGAAATTAAGTCGACCTTTAATGTACCGGTAATTACTGATATTCATGAGATCGAACAGGCCAAGCCCGTAGCTGAAGTCTGTGATGTGATTCAGCTGCCAGCCTTTTTAGCCAGACAAACAGATCTGGTTGCAGCGATGGCCGCTACCGGCAAGCTGATTAATATTAAAAAGCCCCAGTTTTTAAGCCCGCCACAAATGAAAAATATCGTCGACAAATTTGCCGAGTGCGGCAATGACCAGGTGATGCTATGTGAGCGCGGCAGCAACTTTGGTTATGACAACTTAGTGGTTGATATGCTGGGTTTTCGCACCATGAAAGAAGTCAGTGGTGGTGCCCCCATTATATTTGACGTCACTCACGCCTTGCAGTGCCGCGACCCTATGGGCGAAGCCTCTGGCGGCCGTCGTCATCAAGTAGCCGAGTTAGGTCGCGCTGGCTTAACACAGAAAATCGGCGGTTTATTTTTAGAAGCTCACCCCGATCCTGATAATGCAAAATGCGATGGTCCATCGGCTTTGCCTTTAAACGTGTTGGAAAATTTTCTAAAAGAAATGAAAACGGTAGACGATGTAATTAAGTCTTTACCGGACTTAAATATTAAATAATTAGAGAGTACGGAGTAAAACTGAATGACCGAGATAGTAGATGTAAAAGCGTTTGAGGTACTGGACTCACGCGGCAACCCCACCGTAGAAGCGGATGTTATTTTAGCCTCCGGTGCAGTAGGCAGTGCCTGTGCCCCATCCGGTGCGTCCACTGGTTCTCGCGAAGCGCTGGAATTGCGTGATGGCGATAAAAGTCGTTACCTGGGCAAAGGCGTTTTAAAAGCCGTAGAAAATATTAATACCACTATTAAAGCTCTGTTAGTCGGTAAAGATGCTTCAGACCAGCGCGCTATTGATCAGCTAATGATTGATGCCGACGGTACTGATAACAAAGGTAACTTTGGCGCCAATGCGATTCTTGCGGTTTCTTTGGCAGCAGCAAAAGCCGTGGCCGCAGAGAAGGGCATTCCCCTATACCAGCATATTGCTGACCTAAATGGCACTTCGGGCCAGTACAGCATGCCAGTACCAATGATGAATATTATCAATGGTGGTGAGCACGCCGATAACAATGTCGACATTCAAGAGTTTATGGTGCAGCCAGTAGGCGCAAAAACCTTTACTCAAGCATTACAGATGGGTGCTGAAATTTTTCATGCCCTGAAAAAAGTACTCAGTGCCAAAGGCCTTAATACAGCAGTTGGTGATGAGGGCGGTTTTGCGCCTAACCTGGCTTCTAACGCTGACGCTTTAGCTGAAATAAAAAACGCTGTGGCCGATGCAGGTTATACCTTGGGTGAAGATGTCACTTTAGCGTTAGATTGTGCAGCCTCTGAGTTTTATAAAGATGGCAAATATGATCTGGCTGGTGAAGGTCAGGTCTTCAGTGCTGAAGGTTTTAGTGATTACCTGGCGGGCTTGTGTGATGAATACCCGATTATCTCTATCGAGGACGGCCTGGACGAGTCAGATTGGGATGGTTGGAAATACCAAACTGAAATACTAGGCGACCGCGTGCAGCTGGTAGGTGATGACCTGTTTGTAACCAATACCAAAATTCTGCAACAAGGTATCGATAAAAATATCGGCAACTCCATTCTGATTAAATTCAACCAGATCGGTTCTTTAACTGAAACCCTGGATGCGATCAAAATGGCTAAAGATGCCGGTTATACCGCGGTTATCTCTCACCGCTCCGGTGAAACCGAAGATACCACCATTGCTGATTTGGCGGTGGCAACTGCAGCGGGCCAGATCAAAACCGGCTCACTATGTCGCTCAGACCGCGTAGCTAAATACAACCGCTTACTTCGTATTGAAGCGGAATTGGCCGATGCAGCCCCATACCGTGGCCGCGCTGAATTCAAATCCTAATGTAGGGTGGATTACAATCCACCAATACTTCAAGCAAGGGAGAACATAAAGCTCTCCCTTTCTTTTATCCTCCTCTATACTAGTGCTAGCTTGAACTATTCATATTGTAAGGTGGCCGCTACCAAGCGGTTGTTGCTATGCGCTGGATCCTAATACTTCTTATTGCCATTTTAGTCAGCCTACAGTATCGCCTGTGGTTTGGTCAGGGCAGCTGGGAGCAAATTGTTTCACTGGAACGTGAGCTGGAACAGCAGCAGCTGGTCAGCCAGCGCCTGCGAGACAGAAACCAGGTACTTGAAAACGAAGTCAGGGATTTAAAAAGCGGCCTTGAAAGCGTTGAAGAGCGAGCCCGCTCAGAGTTAGGTTTGATTAAAGACGGTGAAACCTTTTATCTGTTGATTGATGAAGAGAAAAATAAGTAATGACCGAGCTTGAAACTTCCCCGCGCTTTTTTGCTGTTATTCCCGCTGCCGGTGTCGGTAAGCGGATGGGCAGTGAGATACCCAAGCAGTATTTACCGCTGCTGGGTAAAACCGTTATCGAGCACACCATTACCACTCTGTTAGCTGAGCCTTTGCTGGACCGTATTATTATTGCCGTCAGTGCTGAAGATACCCATTGGCAATCATTGGATGTACTGAAAGATGCCCGTATTGAGATTGTAGACGGCGGGGCAGAGCGCAGTGACTCGGTATTAAATGGCCTAAAACATCTTTCATCTATTGCCAGTAACAATGACTGGGTATTAGTCCATGATGTTGCCCGACCCTGTATTGCCGCCAGCGATATTCAACGCTTAATCACTGCATTATCCAGCCATCCAGTGGGTGGGATTTTAGCGGTTCCTATGAGTGACACAGTTAAACAGGTTGCAGGTAAAATTATTGCCGCCACTGTTGACCGAAGCCAGTTATGGCATGCGCAAACGCCGCAAATGTTCCGCCATCAATTATTATTAGACAGTTTAACCGCCGGTGTTGAGCAGGGCCTATCGATTACCGATGAGGCCTCTGCCATAGAGTTAGCCGGTTATCAGCCCGAAGTGGTGCAAGCCATATCGGCCAATATCAAAATTACTCGCCCAGAAGACCTGGCACTGGCCGAGCACTATTTAAAGAAGGAAGGCTGAGTATGCGTATCGGGCAAGGTTACGATGTTCATCGTTTTGGCGAAGGCGATCATATTGTACTGGGCGGTGTCACTATTCCCTATGACCAGGGTTTAGTCGCTCACTCCGATGGCGATGTGTTGCTGCATGCATTATGTGATGCTCTATTAGGTGCCTGCGCACTGGGTGATATTGGCAGGCATTTTCCCGATACCGATGCACAATATGCCAATGCCGATAGTCGCGAGTTATTGCGCCATGTGTACCAACTGGTAACGGACAAAGGCTATTGCCTGACCAATACCGATATAACCGTGGTTGCCCAGACACCAAAAATGGCGCCGCATATTTCAGCAATGTGCAGCCACATAGCCAGTGATTTAAACGTGGCTGAAGATCAGGTTAATGTTAAAGCTACCACCACCGAGCATTTGGGTTTTACCGGCCGTAAAGAAGGTATTGCTGTTTATGCTGTTGTGTTATTGCAGCCTGCCTAATGCCCGAATTGTTATTAACGCCATTACCCTATGCCTATACTGAGCAACCCTTGCTAACAGGTCTGCTACGTCGCCAGCCTGAAGACTTTATAGTTGAGGAAGTTTTGGGTTTCGAGCCGGAAGGTGAAGGCGAACATATATTTTTATGGATAGAAAAAACCGGTTTAAATACCCAGCAAGTAGCTGACCGTATTGCCCGGTTGGCCAAATTACCCGCTCGGCAAATCAGCTACTCTGGAATGAAAGACCGCAATGCAGTAACCCGCCAGTGGTTTAGTGTGCATCTTCCCGGCAATAAAACCCTGGATTGGCAGCAGCTAAACGACCAGCAGGTCAGTGTGTTAAAAACAGTACGGCATTTGCGTAAATTGCGCCGGGGTGTTCATAAAGCTAACCGCTTTACTATTCGGCTGACTGAGCTTGAGGGTGATACTGCCGGTCTTGAGCAGCGGCTTGGTGCTATGGGTGAGCAGGGCGTACCCAATTATTTTGGTGAGCAGCGTTTTGGTTTTGACGGTGCCAACCTGGTTAAAGCTCAACAGCTCTTTGCCGGTAGCTTTAAAGCCAGGCGACATCAGCGGGGGATTTATCTCTCCGCCGCCCGTGCTTATTTATTTAACCAGCTGCTGGCCAGTCGAGTAACAGCAAAAAACTGGAATAGTTTATTGGATGGCGAGTTATTAATGTTGGCGGGTTCCCATAGTGTTTTCCCCCAGACTAGCGAGCAGAATTTGGCACAGCGCTTATCCACGGCGGATATTCATCTAACCGGCCCGCTATATGGCAAGCCTGCAAGCCTTAGCTGCGCCGGAGCAGTTGCCGATCTGGAGCAGGCCATCTTGTCGAAATATTCCGACTTGTTGGCAGGTTTAGAACAGGAAGGTTTAAAAGCAGAGCGCCGGGCCCTGCGATCCATCCCGCAAGGGTTGAGCTGGTCGTTGAGTGAGCGGCAACTGGAAGTCAGTTTCTCCTTAGACAGTGGCTGTTTCGCAACGGCAGTTGTGCGAGAATTAGCAAATTACCGTCGTCCCCGCGAAGGCGGGGACCCAGTACTTACGGCGTAGCCGTAAGCTAGA
>JAAELM010000472.1 GCA_024226635.1 Oceanicoccus sp.
ATGGGCATGGCAGAGGAAAAGATACAGCAAGAGTATTACTGTTCGTGGGAGGGTGGCATGGAAGGCGCTTACTACACAGCAGAATTACGCGATTTACAAAAGTCTGACAGGTTTGGACAATACCCGCATGACCCTACAAAGCGAGTACAAACGTTCTGGGATATTGGCATTAATGATCAAACGTCTATTGTATTCACACAACGCGGTGATGATGGTAACCCGGTTATTATTGATTTTCTCGTAGGCCGTAACATATCTATATCAGAGTGGATAAAAACACTGAGACAGCTACCGTATGACTATGATGAACACTGGTGGCCGCATGATGGGGCTAACCGTGAGCAGTTTAGTGGTAAGAGTAAAGCAGACCAAGCAGCAGAGCTTGGTTTTTACGTTGAGATATGCCCTAACCTATCGCGTGAAGATGGCATCAACGCATCAAGGGGTATGATACGTGTTGCTAAGTTTGATAAGAACAAAACAAGTAAGCTTATAGACGGATTACAAGGCTATCGTAAAGAGTATGACGAGAAGTTACAACGCTTTAAAGATAACCCGTTACATGACTGGGCTAGTGATATTGCCGATAGCTTTAGGTATATGAGCATTGCATGGCGTAAAAACTTAACCACTGCTATTGGTAACAGAGCAGTTAACAACATTAAAGTCAAAAGGGCATACGGCTAATGAAAAACGAGCAGATAATTAAACGACTTGAGCATTTGACCGCCGAGCGAAAAACTATTGACAGCACTTGGCAAACAATAGAAAAGTATATCACCCCTTACCGTGGTCAGTTCTTTGAAGACCAGACAAGCGAGCATGAGCAGA
>JAAELM010000473.1 GCA_024226635.1 Oceanicoccus sp.
ACCTTGAGAGCCATTAGCTATAAACTCACCTGCGTTGGTCCCTATAACTAAGTTGTTGCCACCTTCCATCCATCTAATACGGCCAGCTTTTGATAATGAAAACTCTAGCCCGTCATTAGCGTTTGTGCCTGTTGAGAGATCTTCCAGCTCGTTGTCTGTCGTTGTTTCATCATTAGACTTACTGCCCCAAAATGTTTGAGGTTCAGATTGCACACCCGACCACCAACTACGACCTTGAAAGAATGTAAGCGTTGTTGGGTAGTTTCCTGCAACCCATGATGAAGGCTTACCGCCAAAAGTAACCAAGTTAAAAGACCATTGATTTAAATCTATATCATAATTAAGTTTATAAGGCGGCTTGTCTTGGCAGACAAAATACATACTGAATTCGTTTGGGGCCATTTCAACTTGCATTGTCCTTATATCGTCTTCATTCCATACATGGCTAAACTCTATGGCACCGCTACTGGTTAAAGATGATGTTACGGATTTTAAAGAGCGCGAACCATAAAGCGGTGTGCCTGGTGGTATACCGCCCGGGCTTATGTCGTTAATACAAGAAAAGGTAATCCAGTAAGTTGCTAGCCCGCTAGGGTTAAAGTTTATTTCGGCGCTATCTATCGCTATAAAATCTTGCTCAAATAAATCACCTGCACCTATAGTTGAGCCTATGCTTATTCTCATGGTTGCTGGGATGTTTGGTGTTATAGACTCAGTAACAAAACTAACAAGCCTATCTTCGTTCTCTGTACCTGCGGCAACTGTTACTTGCTGGGATACGCCCGCTATTGCACCATTTACAACTGGCTCAGGTGTTAATAGTGCCGAACCGCTTGACCATGTAACCGTTGACTTGCCGCTTGTAAATAAACGAGTCCAGCCTGTTAAATCAATACTAAAACTAGTGTTTACCAAGTCATCCTGAAACAAGG
>JAAELM010000474.1 GCA_024226635.1 Oceanicoccus sp.
AACTGTTTTAACCAGACAACTGGCTTCAGGCCGCCGTTCAATTTCACCGCCTTCGCCTTTAAATACTGCCGCATGGGCCTGGCCCAAACTAATAGCAGCTTGCTGATGGCTGTCACCATAAGCCGGATGGAAAATACTTTGCATGGAGTAGGGGGCTGCCAGAGGATTCAGTAGTCTCGATAGAGTATGCACGGGCGAGCGTAACCCCAGATAATTACGGAAATCGATAATGCGCTTTAATGGCGGGCATAAAAATTCCAGCGGCATAAATGAAAACTGCGTTGTGTTCAGTTGCTGCTCCACTGTTGCCCAATTCTGCGCTGGAGTAATATTCAGTGTGTTTAAAACCTCTTCCGTATAAAGCCTGCCTTCGGTATGGCCACTGGCGCCATGCATATAAACCGAAATACCCTGATCGGCAATGGCAAAGCAACTGAGTAAATACCAGGGTAGCTGTTTTTTCTTGCCCGCATAACTGGACCAATCCAATTGCACCTCAAGGGTTTTGGGTGCGGCAATACTTTCCCTGGCAGCAGCAACAAAACCTGTTAGCTCTTCATGGCTTTCTTCTTTGACGCGTAATAACATCAGAAAGGCTCCAAGCTGCAGGTCTTCCACTTCGCCTTTTAGTATCATTTGCATGGCATCAAAGGCTTCCTGTTCAGTTAAGGAGCGGGAGCCGGTTTTACCCTTGCCAAGGATGCGTACATATTGGGCGAAGGGGTGTTCGCCTGTTTTTATTTGGCTGAGTTTGTTGCGGTACTGTTCTGACATGATGGTTTTTGGGTTGGTGGTAGTTATTGGTGGTAGTTATTGGTGATAGTTATTGGTGGATTTTAATCCACCCTACAGGCAGTTATCGGGTTTGGGTAGACCGGCTATTTTGGCGGCAAATTTGGCCGGGCTGCCGGGGAATAGTGATAACAAATAGATACTCTTTCCTTTATCGCTGCCCAATTGTTGACCTACATATTTTACCAGTGGGCGCATGGCTGGAGATAATTCAAACTCGCGATAAAACTGTTGCAGCAAGCTGATAATTTCCCAGTGGTCCTGGCTGAGGGTGATGCCTTCGTTTTTTGCCAGTTGCTCGGCGACGGCAGGGCTCCACTGGTTAAGGTCTTTTAAAAAACCTTCTTTATCCAGTGGAATGGTTTGTTGGTCGACAATCATTTCCATAGGATTAAAACCAGCTTTGCACGCTTTTGTGTGTAACGGTTAAGTCAACGAACTCACGGTCGCTGATAAGGCTGATTGCAGGGCTTAAGTCCTCAGTCAGGCCTCTGGCTTTAACATCTACCGCCAGGGCATAGAAGTTAATGTTGTTGTTGCTTTCAATCAGTGCACTATATTCAGTACCTTTTTTGCCTGCATAGACGCCATCTTCAATTAATAAGATAGAACTGCCCTTGCGGCAAAACTTTAAGCAGTCTGCAAAGCTCTGGTTATTAAAGGGTGATTGATTAACGGTGTGTAAAATCATAATGGCTTATACCGTCAATAGAATATCAGCCTGCTCGAATAAATCGGCTAGCTGTTGTTGGTTTACTGGTTTGGCTGCAAGACTAAGACGAGAGTGGTCTATGTTCCTTTCAGCTAGGGCTGCGCTCTCAGCATAGCTTTCGCTGATGCCGTAAAGCTCAAAGGCGGATAATAACTTTTGATGATTTTTTTGTTGAATGTCCGCGCTGTCTTGTTGGTCTAATAGTTGCCAAACGCCATCGCCAATAAAAGCGATGGCTAGTTCTTGATCGAAAGCACCAGCCGCTAAAGCGATCTCAGCGGTCTCTCTGGCCAAGGCGTTGCCATAGGGTGCTTTACGACAGATCAGTAAAATGCGTTTGCTGGTCATGCTTATGGCCCAAAAGTGATCAAACGATCAGATTCAATCGAGGCATCAACCAATTGCCCCAAGCCTGAAATGGTAAAACCATTATTCAGGTTATGGTTAGTTTGTTCATAGCGCTCAGCTTCTTTCTTATCAAGTACTCCACGCTTTAAGGCGCTGGCAATACAGACCACCAGGTCAATACCGTGTTTGTCAGCCAGGCTTTGCCATTGTTGTGGAATATTGTTTTCGTCCTGTGGCGGAGTAATCAGGGCGTTGCCACTATTAACGCCATCATGGTAGAAAAAAACACGATGGAAGCTATGGCCAGCATCAATGGCAGCCTGAGTAAAACGCAGCGCGGTAGCAACCGATTGGCTGGAATAGGGGGCGCCGAGTATCATAAGAGAAAAACGCATTTAGCTTTGATCCTAAAAACAAAAGCCCCGATAAAATCGAGGCTTTGCTTCAATCAGTTGGGCTGTTTAGTCGTCACTCATCACACCTAAGATATGTAACAAACTGGTAAACAGGTTGTAGATATTCAGGTAGAGGGAAACCGTTGCCATCAGGTAGTTAGTCTCACCACCGTTAATAATGCGGCTGGTATCAAACAGGATAAAACCAGACATCAGCAACACAATGCCTGCACTTAAAGCCAGTGAGGCAGCAGGCATATGGAAGCCAAACATGGAGCCAACCATCAGGGCCAGTGCCACCATAACCAGAACGACTAAGCCGGTCATCAGGAAGCCACCCATAAAGCTAAAGTCTTTACGAGTCGTTAATACATAGCCTGAAAGAGAGAAGAAAACCAGAGCTGTGCCACCCAGGGCCTGCATCACAATTTCGCCGCCATTAGACATAGCGAGGTAGCGGTTCAGGGTTGGCCCCAAGGCTGCGCCCATCAATGCGGTAAAGGCAAATACAACATAGATACCGGATGAAGAGTTGGCGGCTTTAGGAAGAACGAACCAGATTAATACGATGGCGGCGATCATCATTATCATGCCAGCGCCGTAACCTACGTTCATCCACATGGATAGACCTGCGGTGATGGCACTGACCATCATTGTCATGGCCAACATCATATAGGTATTGCGAAGTACCTTATTGGTAGACAGTGCCGAATCAGCAGAACCTGACTGGGATGAAAAAACTGGATTGTCACGCATGTTATATCTCCATAGTGTGAACAGGGTTTTTAAATAGCTTTAACTGCTGCCCATCATAGCTGGATGCTCTTTAAAATCAAGACTTTGTGGGTATCTTAAGCTGGCGAAAGGGGTTCCATCGTAGTATCTGGTTGATGCGGACTGTTGGTGGCTTGGTTCGGTTCGTGATTTAAGACCAGGAAGGGTGCTGAAAGGGAAGGAAAATGGCGGTGGGGGAGCAAGTCACCCCCTGCTTTAGGCACCATTTTCCCTGCGTGTTAACGTGTTTACTAGTGTTACAGCCCGAATGGTTGGTTGTCAACGAATCAAAAATGTCTACGGTTTTGACTACTCTAAGCCACTTCAAAGCCTCCATAGCCATCAAACCCTCCATAACCCCTGGGCAGGTGGCCTAGGGGGGCTATGCCGTTTAGATATCTGGTGTTTGGGCTATAAAATTTATAAGTAGATTGGCCTGCCGTAAGATCAACCTCCCAAACACCTCCATTTTTCATAGGCCTTTGTTATTAAATGGCTTCGATAAGAAAATAGATTAAGACAGCGGCTAAGCACCCAATCAGCAATGCTTGCGCTTCACCCCTGCCAGTCCTAACAACGCCGTGCCAAACAACCATGCTGCTGCTGGAACAGGGACTGAACTGACATCGCCCGCGCGGACTGCCCAGCTATAGTGACTATACCACTTACCGTTGGTGTGCTGGTGGCCGTTATTGGTATTAAAGGCCAAGGCGTGACCAATATCAGGTGCGTACTCCTCACCTAACCAGTAAGCATCAGACTGCACGTTCACGAAACTCTGAGTGCCACCGCCGAGTGTTGCATCGGTAAAGCTGACATTGCCCAATATTGAAGTAGCTGCCGTATTACCCAAGTTGTTGTAAAACATATGACCCAGTTCGCCCGTGGTGACGTCGTAACCATATGTTGGTGAATTGCCAGCTGAAGCCAGGCGCCAATCATCATAACCACCATAACTTAACTGATCAGCCCAGGTTTTAGCCGCACCCCAACCCATTCGGCCATCGGCTTGTATATTGGTAGAACCTGAATGTGGACTACCTACGGCATTCGCCGCAGCATAACCAGAGGTGTATGCATAATTAGCATCCTGTAACCAGGTAATATCCAATACATCATCATAGATAAGACCATTGCCACGGTCATACAAGGCAGCATTGGCAGAAAGGGTGATTAATGAAAGGCCCACTAGGGCTAAGGTATGTTTAAACATGAGGAAGGTTCCTTTTTTATTTTATAATTTTTTGTATTTTAAAATTTGCTATATAACTAAAGCTTGAGTTATCGATAACAGATAGCTTTGGCGATATATCACATTACTTTATTATAGGTTTTGATTTTTGCGCTTCACTCCAACTAGCCCTAACAACGCCGTGCCAAACAGCCACGCCGCCGCAGGAACAGGTACCGAACTGACATCGCCCGCGCGGACTGCCCAACTATAGCGACTACCATCC
>JAAELM010000475.1 GCA_024226635.1 Oceanicoccus sp.
CTAACGGGACAAGGGTTCATCAATCTTGATCGCGTCGACCACACACGAACCAATATTAATAAACTCATGGCTGGACGAATAGATGCTTGGTGTCTTTCCGAAAATTTGGCCCGCTGGGCATGGCGAGAAGCGGGCTTATCCAGCAAGATGCTTGTCACTGGAAAAGCAATAAAAACAACTCATGCATGGATTGCCGCAGGCCCGATGTTTCCCGATGATCTAGCAGTCAGGTATCGTGACGCTGTGGAGAAAATGAAGGCTGATGGAACTATCGAGAAAATACTAAATGGGTATCGGTAATTGAAACAGAAACACACGGATGCCCACAGTACATTACAAACAATGCTTCCATTTAAAGCAGATAACCTTACAGCAAAACTAACCAAGTTATCACTTGCGGTCGCTTTTCTTTTGGGGCTGATTGTTGGAACGGCACAAGTTATGCTCGATTATCTCGAACAAGAAGATCAGTTGAATAGCGATATTAATAATATTTTAATAGCAGCAGAGAAACCTGCCAAAGAAGCGGCCTACAATTTAAACAAAAATGTTGCTGCAATAATAATTGATGGCCTGATGCAATACTCATTTATTGATAACGCAGTAATAACGAACAGTTTTGGTGAAGTATTGGCCTCAGGTATTGAAGTGCCAG
>JAAELM010000476.1 GCA_024226635.1 Oceanicoccus sp.
GTTCTCTTTCATCATCCTTTCACTGCCGATTAAAACGGTAGACCAGTTATAGTTAACCCATATGCCCATACCGGTAACGGTTTTGAACTCCTTTACCTCGCTTATCTCTATATCCTGATCTCTGACATAGTTTACTATCGCCTTGCCTATGGGATGCTCCGAGTGCTGTTCGCAACTTCCCATTATGTGTAAAAGCTCCCTTGCCTTTTCGTTATCAGTTTTCGTTGTCTCTTTTCCGCCATCTACTTTATGAAATAGATCTGTAACCTTGGGTTTCCCTTCTGTTATTGTGCCTGTTTTATCCAGTACCAGTGTATTAATCTTATGCGCGAGCTCCAGACTTGCCGCGTTTTTTATCAGAATTCCTGCTCCTGCTGCCCTGCCGGTTCCCACCATGACAGCTGTAGGTGTGGCGAGACCCAACGCGCATGGGCATGCAATCACCAGCACCGCGACCGCGGGAATAATTGCCTCGCTGAATGAATTGCCTGTCAGTAGCCATATACATAGAGTTAATAATGCTATAGAAATAACTACCTGTACAAATACACCGGAGACTTTGTCTGCCAGCCGTTGAACTGGGGCCTTTGAACCTTGAGCGTCCGCAACCAGCTTTGCTATATGAGCCAAGACAGTATCTGCCCCGATGTTCTCAGTCTTTATATAAATCATGCCGGTTGTATTTACCGTACCACTAAAGACCTTATCACCATCCACCTTTTTAAAAGGCATACTTTCACCTGTCAGCATAGATTCGTCAATGGAAGTACTTCCCTCGGTTATCACACCGTCAACCGGTATCTTCTCTCCGGGTCTTATAATGAGCAATTCCCCTGCCTGTACTTCAGCTACCGGAATCTCTATTGTGGCGCCGTCTCTCACCACCCTGGCCGTCTTAGGTTGCAGATCCATCAGCTTCCTGATAGCCTCACCAGCCTTGCCTTTTGCCTTCGATTCAAAAAACCTGCCCAGCAGGATCAAGGTGATTATTATTGAAGCAGATTCAAAGTAAAGAGCGCTACCTCCCTTTAAAAGAGTTGTCACGCTGAAACCATAAGCAGCGCCTGATCCCAGAGCAATCAGGGAATCCATTCCTAACGACCGGTGTCTGATCTGTTTCAGCGCGTTTTTAAAGAAACCGA
>JAAELM010000477.1 GCA_024226635.1 Oceanicoccus sp.
GATAGTGCCTGACCAGGGTTGATACAATCCTGCAATCAACCGCGCTAGCGTTGATTTTCCACTGCCGGAACCTCCCACCAATGCAACCCGTTTGCCGGGTGTTAATGTTAAGTTAAAATCACTGATAAGTGGCGCCTCAAGCGGGTTGTAACCAAAGCACAAGTTGGTTATTTCTATATTTCCGGATAACTTGCTATCAGGTGCGGGCCGAGTAATTGATAGCCCACCGCTATCAGCAGACTTATCAGGATCAGTAGTTGGCACATGGTGTGTAAATAGTGGATCGAGTTCGTAGTTATGAACATCATCAACACGCATGAGATCTCCATGTACTTCCTGCAATTGACTATTGACCGCAACTAAAGCATTGACTGGAGCAATAAACGCCGAGGTTAAAAGTTGAAAAGCGACTAAATCTCCAGCTGTTAAGTGCCCTAAAATAACCAGCTCACCACCAATAACCAGGATGGCAACAGTATTTATGGTTGTCAGGGTGCCTGGTGTAATCAATAAAACTTGTGAAGCGCGCCCCAGCACTTGAGAAGCATTAACTACTTTAGCCTGATAACCCGCCCAACGTGCAAAAAAGTCGTCTTCGCTGCCGCTGGCTTTAAGAGAGTCAATCATGGATAAACCATTCATTGCGGTACCACTCAGTTTACCCAGTTCGGTTTGCAGTCTCCGGTTTTCATCTGTTCTGGAGCGTGCCAATAAAACCACTGCAAGCAAGTTCAAAGCAACCGTAAAAATGGCCACCAGAGTAAGAACAACGCTGTATTGCAGCATAATGGCAATATAAAAAACAGCGACCAGAATATTCAGAAAATTAGTGGCTAAATCTCTTGATAGTAACTGCGCTAAACGATCGCTTACAGATAGTCTGGAGACTAAGTCACCGGGGTAACGTTGGGTAAAGAAAATGACGGGAAGGTGCAACACATGCCATATCAAGCTTGAAGAATCTTTAACTGCAAGTCGTGTTTCCAATTTTGTTAGTTGGTTATTTTGCAACCAGTTCACGGTCCACTGTATAGCTAAAACAAGCAACATACTCAATAAAACAGGGCCAATCCAGTCTTGTCTATTTTCTAACAAAATGTCATCAACAAAAATTTTCGAAAATGTCGGCACTATAATGCCTGGTACAACTAAGGCCAAACCTGTTAAGAGAATAAACAAAA
>JAAELM010000478.1 GCA_024226635.1 Oceanicoccus sp.
AAGGGGCTGCGTTCAAATAGGCAGTACAATAAAAAGCAATCAATAAAACGAATTTGGTCAGCATCAATACCCAGCGGTAAATAAGGGTTTACATCAATGCAACGCACTTCGATATATTCAACGCCTCGTTCCTTTAAAGCGCCTATCGGTGTTTCGCCAGATTGAGTAACACGCTTGGGGCGAATGGGGCTATAAAACTCATTTTCGATTTGCAATAAAGCATCGGAGAGTTGACGATAATCACCATCGACTTTGATGCCGATTTTTTCATAATCGGGGTGGGTATTGGTGATGGCCCGGCGCAGAGTATCAATATAATTATCAATACTGTTATAACAAATTTTCAGGTTTTCCTGGGCGTTGCTTTGATAGCCAAGGTCACCCATACGCAAGGCAGTGCCGTAAGGTAAATAAACGGTGCCATTATCCAGCTCTTCTAAATTGTGACCGCTGTTGCCTCGTAAAAAGCTTTTACACACAGCGGGGGAGGCGCCATAACAATAAATTAGCAGCCAGGAAAAACGGCGGAAGTTTCGAATTAATTTAAAATAGGATTCGGTTTTATAATCTTGTAAGGAACGTTTGTCATAGTCTTGCTTTTGTAACGACGCCCACAAATCATCCGGTAAAGAAAAATTATAGTGAATACCGGAAATGGTTTGCATCAAGCGGCCATAGCGATTACCCAAACCTTTGCGGTATGCCGTTTTCATGGTGGCAACATTGGAGCTGCCATATTGCGCAACGGGAATATTATCATCCCCTTCCAAAATACAGGGCATGCTGGCAGTCCACAATAACTCACCATCGAGATTGGGGTAAGTAAAGCGATGCACCTTATCCAGACATTCGAGACTCTCGTCAATATCGCTAAACACCGGAGTAATAAACTCAAGCAAGGCTTCAGAAAAATCGGTAGTGATATGGGGGTGAGTCAGTGCCGAGCCCAGGGCTTGTGGGTGCGGGGTTTGCGCCAGTTTACCGTTATTGCAGATCCGTAAACTTTCTTTTTCAATACCGCGTTGTAGGCCAGTCAACAGATGTGAATGTTCAGGGTTGGCTATTAGCTCTAGCCGTTCTGTTAGTTGATCAGGCAAAATGCATACTCCGCTTTGGCGTCTGGCTTAACAAGGGTAAAGAACACTGTATTGTTAGGGCGGCAGTTTACTGGTGGGGCGAATGGGGTACAAGGGTTAACATCAGTAAAGATAGTGTTTTATGGGGGTAGATGGCTAGTGAGTTTAATCAAGCATTGCTGCGATTAATTTTTTCCAGCCAATAATGTCGGTATTTTCGGCGTCATAAAGCTCAAAGCCGGCATTGAAGTGCTCTCCGGCAGGTTTAACCCATTTTGTTTCGCCTACCAGGTAGAGTGTTTCATCATCGCCAAACTCAGCGCAAAGGCGAAGGATGGCCCCAATAGCAACCTCCTGGTCTATCTCTACCTGAAGCCCATTGGCCGACAAGTCAAGACTGTTGCAAATAATAATATTGGCGGGAGATGTGTTGTCGAATGACGCTGAGCATACCTCGATAAAAATTTTGGTTTTTTCGTCAATGCGCGTTTCACTACGGCGATCATCACTCATGATTATTTCCTTGTTATTCGGGGTAGGCCATATCCAGCTGTGCTAAAGCGCTTTTGATGGCGGGTTTGTTAAAGCCCTGAATCACTTGGTCGCCTATTACTATAACCGGCACGCCCCTGCCACTAATGCGTTGATATTCTTCATAAGCCCTGGCGGATTTTTCTACATCGTATTCTGTATAAGGGATATTGGCCTGCCTAAAAAAACGCCGCGCTTTACGGCAGTAAGGGCACCAGCTGGTTGAGTACATCACTACATCTTCGTCCTTGAGTGATTGATTGCTGATGGGGTTTAAAGCCAGGTCTATTCGCCACCAGTTTTGAAAAACAAAAAACAGGACAATAGCAATGAAGACAGGTAAAAGATTTTTGGCTTTGTTGTTCATAAAAGAGTGCTGTTAGGATGATACAAGTTCAGCCTGTTTCTTAAACAGCTCACCGGAGCCAGCGCCGCAGGCAATAATCGTTCTTAGTGCTTCATCGACTTTGATGTTGGGCAAAAGTTCCACCTGTTCCGGGGGTAGGTGATAAATCATGCCTGAGGTCGGGTTGGGGCCGGTGGGCACAAATACGCTGTACCAGCCGTTGTCATGGGTGCTGGTAACAATCACGGTGGCTTCGGTGGCGATGGTGGGGCCAAATAGTTTGGCTCTGGCAACTTCGCCACGGCTAAAGGGGGAGTTGGCATTGCTGCCGAGAAATTGATGAATGATATCCCGTACCAGGTTATACCCCGGTGCAAATTTAGCCAGTACTTGATCAAAGCGTGCGTGCAGCCATTTGCCCGCGCTGGTTGAGACGATATTACCGACAATAAAGCAGGCAAGCAGTATAAGTATAATCACTAACAGGTCGACTACTACTTCGGGTGCATTGGTATGGCGGGCGATGGGAGTGGCCAGGGGTTGAATAATTTCTGTAACGGTATAGAAGGCCCAGCGGATGGAAAAAAATAAAATAACTGCAGGAGATATCACCAGCAGGCCGCCAATCACGGATTGTTTGATAAAGTGGTTAATAGGTTTCATGTCGGCCTCGGCAGTTTATAGCTTTATGCCCAATAGTTGCTGTAAGTAAGAAGCTAGGCGGTTTCAGAGCGGTAGTGCTTGCTGTTAACAATATCGTGAAGCTCTGCCAGTGCCTGGTCAACCTTGTCATAAGCCTGGCGCAAGCTCGGCTCTTGTTTTAGCAGCAGGTGATTGCCGAGAATCTGGTTGATATAGCCTGAGGCGCGGGAGGTTTTGCTGACATAGTCTGCCTGTAAATCCCTGCCGGGTTCACTTAACCTTTCAGCCACTAGCTTGGCTTTGCCATTGATATAGCACTCTTCCAGTACCGGCTGCCTGAAAGCACCCAGAAACGATTGAATATCATTGCGCAGGCTGGGTTCGCTAACGCCTAGTGGCTCAACCGGTGTGTGATTCCAGCAGTCGATGCTGCCGTCTGCCAGATAGTAGACTTCGTGGATTTGGTATGTGACTTCTCGGGTGTTCGCGCAGTTTTTCCTTATCACGCGGTAGTTCCAAGTGGTCATCGCAATGTCCGTTAATTAGCGGCAGATGAAAAACATAGATCGATTTAAAAAATGACTATGACTTGGAAGGCAATAATAAGAGCGATTCGCGGTATAAGGCAAGTATTTTTTCAATTGATTCATTGGCTTGAGGCTGTTAGTTGAAGTGTTGTGTTGGTTTTACAAAGCAACGTCATTCCCGCGCAGGCGGGAATCCAGTGCTGTAGATTTCCGCTTTGGCGGAAATGACAGCATAAGCATGCAGGCTGGATTCCCGCCTTCGCGGGAATGACCGGCGCCGGGGAAACTTAGGTCGGAAAATAAAGCCGCTTGAGTGCACAGACTCATAGTGGATTTAACTCCGTTTAATTAGCCCCCCGTCATATTCATAAAGCGAACAATTTGCGGCTCTTCTTCGAGATTAAAATGATGTTTTTCAGGCTTAAGGTCCATGGCGGCAATAATCGCATCCTTCAAGGGATCAATCTCCCCGGGGTTGGCCCTTAATACGGTTTTTAAATCTGCTGAGTGTTCATTGCCAAGGCAGAGCAGTAAGCGACCTTCAACCGTAACGCGAACCCGATTACAGAGATGACAAAAATTATGACTGTGGGGTGAAATAAAACCGATGCGAGACTCGCTGTCATTCATGGAATAATAATGGGAAGGGCCGCTGGTTGTTTCATCTGTGGATGTGAGCGGGTACTGCGCCGAAACGATATCGCGTATTTCATCACTGGAGCAAAAACTCAATGCGCGGTTATGTTCATCAATTAAGCCCAGCGGCATTTCTTCGATAAATGAAATATCGACTTTTTTATCGCGGGCGAAATTAACCAAATCAATAATTTCATCCTCGTTGCGACCTTTTAAAATCACCGTATTTAATTTAATGCGTTTAAAGCCCGTTGCAATGGCAGCATCAATACCATTGAGTACTTTTTGCAAATCACCGGTACGGGTGATTTTTTTAAACCGCGCCGGCTTTAAACTGTCGATACTAATATTGATGCGTTTGATACCAGCCTGATGCAAAGCTGAAGCTTGTTTGGTCAGTTGCGAACCATTGGTAGTCAGTGTTAATTCATGGAGGCCATCAAGCTGGCCGATATTTTCTACCAGTGCCATGATATTCTGCCGAACTAAAGGCTCGCCACCGGTTAGGCGAATTTTTTTTGCCCCCAATTCAACAAACGCGCGAGCGATAAGCTCCAGTTCTTCCAGCGTTAAAATATCTGCCCTTGGGGCAAAGGTCATTTCCTCCGCCATGCAGTACACGCAGCGGAAGTCACAGCGGTCTGTCACCGACAGTCTGACGTATTCAACTTGACGGTTAAATCGATCAATAAGTAGGGGAGATGCAGCTTCGTTCATGGAGATGATATTACACCGGTGGAGGGGTAAAAGCTTTATTTTCTATTCGTTTTCTGGCATGGCAAAATACCGGGCAATAATAATTTTGGAGAAATTTCTTTGGCAACCTTTAGAAATGGACTGCTGATAGCTGGCCCGCTATTGGCATTGTTAGTGACTTTTTTGCTAAGCCAGCAGGGCTTATCACGGGATGCCTCTATTACGGCGGGGGTTACTTTGTTGTGTATTCTTTGGTGGGTATTTGAACCTATCCCCATTCCCGTGACATCGATGATTCCTTTTGCCCTGCTGCAGCTGACCGGTGTGTTGGATAAAAACCAGATTGCCCAGGCCTATGGCAGCCCTTTGATTTTACTGTTACTGGGTGGGTTTATTTTGTCAAAAGCGATGGAGCGCAGTGGGGCGCACCGTCGTATTGCGCTGGGTATGATTAATGTATTTGGCGGTAGTAGTAGCCGGCAGTTGGTGTTTGGCTTTATGGCTACCGCCGCTGTACTCAGTATGTGGATGTCCAATGCAGCCACAACCCTGATGCTTTTACCAGTGGCCATGGCCGTTCTGGAAAAAGCTGAAGATAAAGCTCTTGCTGCACCTTTAATGTTGGGGGTTGCCTACGCTGCCAGTATTGGCGGTATGGGCACGCCCATCGGCACACCGCCCAACCTGATCTTTATGCAAGTGTATGAAGAGCAAGTGGGTAAAACCGTTGGTTTTACCGAGTGGATGTCTTGGGCTGTGCCGGTGGTGGCGATTATGGTGCCTGTAGCAGGTTTATGGCTAACACGTTCTCTGAGTTATCGCGGCGGTTTTCATTTACCGGTAGTGGGCAATTGGCGGGTTGAAGAGCGGCGGGTATTGATTGTATTTGCTTTAACAGCTTTGGCCTGGATTACCCGTCGTGAGCCTTTTGGTGGCTGGTCTGAGTTATTGGGTATTAACGCTAACGATGCTTCTGTGGCGCTAACGGCTGTGGTTATTATGTTTATGCTGCCCAATGGTCGCGGGGGTAAGTTAATGGATTGGGAGGCGGCGTCTACTATTCCCTGGGGGGTGTTGCTGTTATTTAGCGGCGGTATTTGTTTGGCTAAAGGTTTTGTCGTTTCGGGGTTAAGCGATGTCATTGGCGAAACATTAACGGTGCTATCTTATTGGCCGGTGCTATTGATGATGTTGGTGCTTTGTTTGTGTGTGACTTTTTTGACTGAAACGACAAGCAATACAGCCAGTACGGTGTTATTAATGCCGGTATTGGCGGCCGCGGCATTGGCAGCTGATATTGATCCGCGATTACTAATGGTGCCCGCCGCAATCAGTGCCAGTTGTGCCTTTATGTTGCCGGTGGCAACGGCGCCTAACAGTATTGTTTATGGGAGTGGTTTTGTCAGCACCCAAAGAATGGCGCGGGAGGGGTTTGCGCTTAACTTGATGGGGGCAGCGGTTGTTGGGTCAGCTTGTTACTTACTATTATTGTAGTGTGGATTGCAATCGATCCTGCAGTACTGGAGTAGGGGTGGTTTTGCAGTGTAAACTATCGCCATTTAAGGCTCACAACCAGAAATAAGGAACAGCTATGAACGGTTCATCTACCGGGTTACCGGATAATATTGCCAAGTGTCTTGCCTATGTCTTTGGCTGGATCTCGGGTTTGGCGATTTTCTTTATTGAAAAGCAGGATGTCGACGTCCGTTTCCATGGCGCCCAGTCGATAGTGCTATTTGGCTCATTGACGGTGCTTAATATCTTTTTACCGATTATTCCCGCCCTTGGTCCACTGATTATGGTGGTGCTGGCGCCGGTATCGCTGATTTTATGGTTGGTGATGATGGCGATGTCGCTGGCGGGCAATGCGCCACGGTTACCGGTGGTTGCTAACTTTGCTGACCAGTTATTGGCTAAAGGTAATGACGATGGCGATTCTGATCCGTCCCATAAGATTGATAAGCAGTAGGCTGGTAATCAGTAAATTAGAAATGGCGTGTCGCAGCCCGGCACGCTAAAGAGGCTCTGGAGGCTAGCGGGTACCGAAAACCACCATGGTTTTACCTTTGGCTTCCACCAAACCTTGTTCTTCCAGGGTTTTTAATACACGACCTACCATTTCACGAGAACAGCCCACAATTCGGCCAATCTCCTGGCGGGTAATTTTAATCTGCATACCATCGGGATGGGTCATGGCGTCCGGCTGCTTGCACAGGTCCAGCAGAGTGCGGGCTACACGGCCGGTTACATCCAAAAAGGCCAGGTCACCCACTTTGCGGGTAGTGTCCCGTAGGCTTTTCGCCATTTGGGTACCTACAGCAAAGAGGAATTCAGGATTAGTCTTGCTAACCTCAAGGAATTTGGCGTAGCTGATTTCAGCCACTTCACAGGCGGTTTTGGCTTTGACCCAGGCACTGCGTTCCTGTTGGTCATCAAACAGGCCCATCTCACCGAAGAAATCCCCTTTGTTTAAATAAGCAACAATGATTTCTTTGCCGTCATCGTCTTCGATCATAACGGTGACAGAACCTTCGATAATGTAATATAGGGAGTCACTGGTATCACCGGCATAAATAAGGGTGCTTTTAGCCGGAAAGCGGCGGCGGTGACAATGATTTAAAAACTCGTCTACATTCTCGATGTGCGGGCTTAAAGCTAGGCTAACCAACGGTCTTTCCTCATATTGATCTGTTATTTTTAATGCCAGTTTACGAACAGTGGTCTACTGACTAGTTAGTATGGCTTAAATGTGCAGTTTCGCTAGGCCCCAGGCGTTTTTGTGTGCCTGTTTTCATATTTGGTAGTCACAATGGATGTGCTAAGCTTGCTGCCCTGAGAGTTACCGAGAGAGCTGCCGTGAGAGTGCCGCTCAGCTAGCACGGGTATTAGCCATTAATAGAAGAAGTGAACAAGTCAATGAAAGCAACAGTTGAATGGATGGATGGCGTGAGTTTTGCCGCTGAATCTGAGACCGGTCACCGCGTAGTGATGGATGGCCCGCCGGATTTGGGTGGCCGTGATTTGGGCCCTCGGCCAATGGAAATGTTATTGATGGGTATGGGCGGCTGTGCTTCTTTTGATGTGCTTGGCATGCTGGAAAAATCCCGCCAGGATGTCGAAAGCTGTGTGGCAGAGTTGGATGCAGAGCGCGCTGATGCGGTGCCTGCGGTATTTACTAAAATCCACCTGAAATTTATCGTTAGTGGCCGAGGTTTGAAAGAAGCTCATGTAAAACGGGCGGTCAGCTTGTCTGCTGAGAAGTACTGCTCGGCTTCTATTATGATGGAAGCGGCTGGAGTGGAAGTCACTCATAGCTATGAATTAGTCGAATTATCCAGTTAAGTTTTTTTAATATTAGGACATTGTCATGACAGTTGATGAAAGTAATCGCCCAGCGCCTACGGCGGGTATGCGCCATATTGCGCTGTTTGTAGAAAGCTTTGAAGAAACGGTGATGTTTTATACCAAGTTGTTGGGTATGAGTATTGAGTGGGAGCCCGACACCGACAATGTTTACCTGACCTCTGGTAATGATAATTTAGCCCTGCATCGTTTTACTGGTGCCGAGCGTCCCCCCGCCGTACAGCGCCTCGATCATATTGGTTTTATTATCGATGATATCGACCAGGTGGATGTCTGGTATGAGTTCTTGAAGTCCCATGGTGTGCGAATTAAAAATGAACCTCGCACACACCGGGATGGCGCTCGCAGTTTTTATTGCCTGGACCCCGATGGCAATGTCGTGCAGATAATCTTCCATCCGCCGATTAGTGCAGGTTGCCCCGATAGCGTTGCATGAATCAACCCGCCTTGTATCTGTAAAGCTTGCTACAGTGCTGCAATAACTGCGTCAGCTGCACTGGCTTCAATGCCTTTGGCATCAACACCCAGGTAGGTGATCTCGCCATTGTCTACGATCATGGCATAACGCTTGCTGCGCTCACCCATACCAAAGGCGCTGGCGTCTAATACCAGGCCCAATGCTTTGGTGTAATCGCCGCTGCCATCTGCAGCCATAATCAGTTCTTCAGCATTTTGGGCTTTGCCCCAGGCATCCATAACGAAGGCATCATTAACTGATAAGCAGATAATGCTATCAACGCCATTGGCCTTGATTTTGTCGGCATTAACCACAAAGCCGGGCAGGTGTGTCATTGAGCAGCCGGGGGTGAACGCGCCGGGTACGGCAAACATAATGACTTTTTTACCGTCGAATAATTCACTGATGGATACTTCTTGCGGGCCTTCGGCGCCCATAATGTTTAAATTACCTGCGGGAAGTTTGTCACCAACTTGTACGGTCATTGTTGTTCTCCTAAGGGGTAGGGATGGAGGTAAAATTAAGAGGGCTGATCTTAACAGAATCATGGTTAGAGACACAGTGGTGTGGTTTTTATTGTTTCCTTAGGCTATGCAAGGGTATTATCTACTGCAGCACGTCATTTGAAAAATTCCCCGTCATTCCCGCGAAGGCGGGAATCCAGCGCTGTAG
>JAAELM010000479.1 GCA_024226635.1 Oceanicoccus sp.
GCGGAAATAACAGCATAAGCATGCAGTCTGGATTCCCGCCTGCGCGGGAATGACGAGCTTGGTTAGCTTAAAGGTCGAAACCACCTTTAACGAGCAAAATGCAAACTCTGCCCCAACATATCCGGCGTCACCAAAACAACCCCCTGCTCGGTCACATAATAACGTTCACTATCCTGCGCAAGGTCCTGACCAATCACCGTACCTGCTGGCAGCACCGCCCCTTTATCAATAACCGCCTTGCTAATTCGACAGTACTCACCAATATGCACATCAGGCAGCACAACAGAATCCGTAATCATCGAATAGGCATCAAGCCTAACATTATTAAATAGCATCGAATGCACCACCTCGCCACCGGCAATAATACAGCCATCGGCCACCAAAGAATCCAGCGCACTACCCCGACGCTCATTATCATTAAACACAAATTTGCCCGGCGGCGCCTGCTCCTGATAGGTCCAGATGGGCCACTCTTTATCGTACAAATTGAGTTCCGGTGACACACCGATTAATTCCATATTGGCTTGCCAATAAGAATCCACCGTACCCACATCCCGCCAATAAGCTTGCCGGCCCCTGGCACCATCGTAAAAGGGATAAGCAAAAACCCGATACTGATCAATCACACTGGGAATAATATTGAAACCAAAATCATGTATCGAATTGGGGTTGTCGGCATCGAGAATTAATTGCTCTATTAAAAATTCCGTATTAAACACATAGATCCCCATAGACACCAAAGCCGCATTATCCTTATCAGGCATGGGGATTGGCTGTTCCGGTTTTTCCGTAAAAGCCAGAATACGTTTATCGCTATTAATACTCATTACCCCAAAAGAACCAGCATCGGCAATAGGTACTTCAATACAACCCACGGTCAGGGCGGCACTATTTTCTACATGAAAAGCCAGCATGGGACCATAATCCATTTTGTAAACATGATCCCCGGCCAGCACTAAAACCAGCCCCGGGTTATGGCTGCGAATAATATCCAGATTTTGGTAAACCGCGTTGGCGGTGCCTAAATACCAGGAGTTCTCCAAACGTTGTTGCGCCGGTAATAACTCAATAAACTCGCCAAACTCACCGCGAAAAAACTGCCAGCCTTTTTGGATATGGCGTATCAAAGAGTGAGCTTTATATTGAGAGATCACGCCAATCTGGCGTATATCGGAATTCACACAATTAGATAAAGGAAAATCAATAATCCGGTACTTGCCACCAAAGGGCACCGCCGGTTTTACCCGCCAGGTGGTCAAATCTTTTAACCGCGAACCGCGACCGCCAGCCAACACCAGCGCCAGGGTATCTTTGGTTAATTTGCTAACAAAGCGTGATTGATAGTTTGTCACGACCCCGGCGTGGTTATCCATCGATTCCCCCGTCCATAACTTCCCCTGTTCACCTTTATTCAGCGGTCATTAGCCGATATTTTTACCCAATAAATATTGACGCTGGTCAACTTGGGGATGTTTTAGGCCGTTAACTTAGCCGTATGGTAAAAAAATCTACAGCATCCAGTAAACGACTAACCCCTCGGCAATTAAGCAAGGATATGCAACGGCTTACCGAGGGACGATTGCACGACCCGTTTATAGTACTGGGTAAACATTACATCGCTGATAACAGCATTATTCGCGCCTGGTTACCCGGGGCAAACAAGGTGCGGATAGAACATACGGATTTTAACCACTCCATTTTCCAGCGACCTGACTTAATCATGCAACGTATCGGGGAAACCGATCTATTCGAGTACAGCGGTTATGAAAATCTGCCACCACACTATCGGCTGCTGTGGCAAGATAAGCAGGGCCAAACGTTTAGCACGATCGACCCCTATAGTTTTGCTGCGCAAATTACAGACTTTGATTTACACCTGATCAAAGAAGGCAAACACCACAAAATTTATCAGGTACTGGGCGCTAACCATCGTGAGGTCGACGGGATTAGTGGCGTGCTATTTGCTACCTGGGCACCCAATGCCCAGCGGGTCAGTGTGATTGGCGATTTTAATCGGTGGAACGGTTTGCGCCACCCTATGCGCTGCCGTGGCAGTTCAGGTATTTGGGAATTGTTTATTCCCGAAGTGCGACCGGGTGATTGCTATAAGTTTGAGATTTGCCATCGGGATAGCGGCAAGCTGCTGCAAAAAATGGATATCTATGGCCAGCAGTTTGAGCTGCGCCCAAAAACTGCCTCGGTGATTAAAGCCAACAGCGATTACCATTGGCATGACCAGCTATGGCTGGAACAGCGGCTACAACGTGACTGGCAGCATGGGCCAATGTCAATTTACGAATGCCATCTGGGTTCCTGGCGACGACATAAGCATGGTCAATGGTTAAATTACCGCGAGCTTGCCGAACAGCTGGTCCCCTATATTCAATCCTTAGGTTTTACTCATATTGAATTACTACCCATCACCGAACACCCCTTTGATGGTTCCTGGGGTTATCAAACCCTGGGCTACTTCGCCCCTAGCAGCCGTTTTGGTGATGCCGATGACTTTCGCTATTTTGTGGACTACTGCCATCAACACCATATCGGTGTACTGTTGGATTGGGTGGCCTCGCATTTCCCGAAAGATGATCATGGTCTGCGGGAATATGATGGCGGCCCACTGTATGAATACGGCGATCCTTTAAAAGGTGAACACCAGGCTTGGGACACCCTGGTATTTGATTATGACCGCAATGAAGTCAAAAACTTTTTAATCGCCAATGCCCTGTTCTGGCTAGAAGAGTTTCATCTTGATGGTCTGCGCGTTGATGCGGTCGCCTCAATGTTATATTTGGATTACTCCCGCCCCGAGGGTCAATGGCAGCCAAATATCCATGGCGGTAATGAAAATCTTGAAGCGGTAACGTTTTTGCAAACCCTCAATGAAAGGGTCCACCATGACCACCCTGGCGCGGTAGTGATAGCCGAGGAGTCCACCGCCTGGCCGCAGGTATCCAGCCCCGCTTATCTGGGCGGACTGGGATTTTCCATGAAATGGAATATGGGTTGGATGCACGACACCCTGGAATATATGCAGCAGGACCCCATTTACCGCCATTACCACCATGACAAGCTCACTTTCGGTTTACTCTATGCCTGGTCTGAAAACTTTGTCCTGGCCCTGTCCCACGACGAAGTGGTGCATGAGAAAAAATCGCTACTGGAAAAAATGCCTGGTGATAACTGGCAAAAGTTTGCCAACCTGCGCCTGCTCTATACCTACCTGTTCACCTACCCCGGTAAAAAATTATTATTTATGGGCAGTGAATTTGCCCAGCGCAATGAATGGGACCATGACCAGAGTCTGGACTGGTCGCTGCTACAACACCAGTCTCACCGTGGAGTACAGCAGTTAGTGAGTGATTTAAACAAACTCTACTGCCAACAACCGGCACTGTATGCCGGTGATTTTTCTGAAGCTGGTTTTCAGTGGCTGGATTGCCATGATAGTGATCAATCGGTATTGAGTTATAGTCGTTATGGTGAGGGCCAACATATTATTGTGATAGTAAACTTCACCCCGGTACCAAGATACACTTATCGCATCGGAGTGCCAAAGGCCAGGCGCTATCGAGAACAGTTAAACTCCGACTCCAGTATTTATGATGGCAGCAATGTGGGTAATTGGGGGGAGGTTAAGGTCGATACCATTCCATGGATGGGTTATGAGCAGTCTATTGCTCTTACCCTACCTCCTCTAGCAGGCCTGATATTGATACCAGAATAAGCTGTAGGGTGGATTACAATCCACCCTACATCACAATCACAAACGCCGATCAACATAACGCCGCAGCAACCTTTGCAACTGCTGATTCTCCGCCCGCACCTGCTCCAACTCTTCCAATAAACTGATCGCAAGGGCAATACCCGCCCACTCAATATCAAGATCCCTATGCAAGCGAAAAGCCTTTTCCGCTATAGAGGCCATTTTCCTGTCAAAAAGCCAGGTGTCTGGAGATTCACCGCGGGGCTCTACAATACCCTCCTCCACTATATCAATAACGATTTTCGTGGGTAATTCCGTCACCTGACAAAAATTTTCCAAACTAAATTGCATCGATTTATTTCTAGCTGCCAGCTACTGAACTTCAATCCTTTTCCTGTCGGGCATAGCTTCTTCTGATTTGGGCGCCTCCAGCGTCAGCACACCATTTTTAAAGGATGCCTTAATATCCGCCTCACGAATTTCATGACCCAGATTAAAAGTGCGCAAATAACTACCCGCACGGCGCTCCCGGCGAAGCAGTCGCCCTTGCTTTTCTTCCGATTCCTCTTCAGCACTGGCCTCAATGGTCAGTACATTATTTTCAACAGTCACTGACAAATCATCTTTATCAATCCCCGGCAGGTCGGCAATAATTTCATAGTGGTCTGCCCTATCTCTTATATCCACTTTAGGGCTAAAAAATTCCGGGCTTTGCTGATTGGAAAGCGGCGAATAAAAACTATCAAAAAAATCGCCAAAATCACCAAAATCAAAAGCAGTGGTTCGTGGTAGTAAGCTCATAATGGTTTTCTCCTTAATGGTTAGACTGTAGTGAGGACTCTAATCAACAATACCCCGGCAGATAATGACCGACGTCAATTTTAACGACTTTTTTATATTTTCTAATAGCCACCTCTATCACATAATCAGCACCAAAAGGAGATAACCATGGACCCCGTTAATGATGCTTACTCACCCCAACAAATTGCCGAGCGCGTTAACAATGCCGGTGTTAACAAGGCCACACTTCCCGTTTTGCAAACCCTTACCCTTGGCATATTGGCGGGGGCTTTTATTGCCTTTGGTGCGATGTTTTATACACTGGTGATTACCGACAGCCTATTGGGCTTTGGGCCTACCCGGCTACTGGGTGGCATGGCTTTTAGTCTTGGCTTGGTATTAGTCATTATTGCCGGAGCGGAGCTATTTACCGGCAACAACCTCATCGTTATTGCCTGGGCTGAAAAAAAGATTTCCATTGATGTGCTGCTGGGACATTGGCTATTGGTCTATATTGCCAACCTTATCGGCGCACTGGGTAGCGCCGGGCTGGTCGTATTTTCCGGGATAATGAATAGCAATGAAGGTGCTGTAGCTGCAACCGCGATCAGTATTGCCGAACACAAAGTAGCCCTTAGTCCCCTGCAAGCCTTTGTGCGCGGAGTGCTGTGTAATACCTTAGTCTGCCTTGCCGTTTGGCTCTGTTATGCAGCGCATACTGTTAGCGGAAAAATCCTCGCCGTTGGATTCCCTATTACCGCCTTTGTCGCCTTGGGTTTTGAGCACTCCATCGCCAATATGTATTTAATCAGCAGCGTTATCTTTCAGGGTGACACATCCATTAGCTGGATGGATTTCGCCAATAATTTAATACCTGTTACAGCAGGGAATATTATTGGCGGCAGTGTGTTGGTGGCGATGGTTTATTGGCTTTGTTATTTGTATAAGCCTGGTAAGAAAGAAGGTGGATTGTAATCCACCAAACCGACCTTAAAGATGACCGAGGTCAACTTTAAATCCTGCAGTTTGGTGAGAATGATTCACTATGACTATTCACTCAAAATCAACCATCTGCCCTTTTTGCGGAGTCGGCTGCGGCATAAACCTGCTGCTGGATAACAACACTATTACTGGTGTTGAACCTCAAGCCAGCCACCCCATTAGCCGCGGGCAACTCTGTGCCAAAGGCTGGAGTACCGCTTACGGTATCGATACCCATGACCGTATCACCCAGCCCTTGATTCGCCATAAGCAATCATTTAAGGAAACCAGCTGGGACCATGCCCTGGCTTTTATCGGTAAAAAAATCAAAGACATTATCGCCAACCATGGCGCGGATGCGGTCGGTATAATCAGCAGCGCCCGAGCCACCAATGAGGATAACTACGCGGCACAAAAATTAGCCCGGGCCGTTTTTAATACCAATAATGTGGATCACTGTGCCCGTATCTGCCATAGCCCAACGGTGGCCGGTTTAAATATGACGCTGGGCTCCGGTGCGATGACCAATAGCGCCAGTGATATTTTTGCCGCCGATGTGATTATGGTCATCGGTGCCGACCCCACAGAAAACCACACTATTCTCGGTGGCCATATTATGCGGGCAAAATTACAGGGCACCACACTGATTGTGATTGACCCGCGCAAAACGCGCTTGGCAAAATTAGCGGATATCCATCTGCAACTAAAAGCCGGCAGTAATATTGAATTGATCAATGCCATGCTGGAAGAAATTATCGAACAGCAATGGCATAACAAAGATTTTATTCACCGGCGTTGCGAAGGTTTTGTTAGTCTGGCCGCAGCGTTAGAAGGCGCCATGGCCACTGCGATAAAAACCACCGGTGTGAATGGTGCATTAATCCATGCTGCCGCTAAAGCCTATAGTCAGGCCAGCAATGGGATGATTTTATACGGTATGGGAATTACCCAATATGTGAGTGGTACCTTTAATGTTATCTCTCTATCCAACCTCGCCTTAGTCTGCGGCCATATTGGCCGTCCCGGTACCGGTATTAATCCCCTGCGGGGGCAAAATAATGTCCAAGGTGCCTGCGATATGGGTTGCCTGCCCAACGTCTACCCCGGTTATCAACCGGTGGATGATATCGCCAACCGGGAAAAATTCAGTCAAGCCTGGGGCTGCCGTTTGTCCTTACAGAAAGGCCTCACCTCATTGGGGATGTCCACCGCCAGCCTGCAGGGTGATTTCCATGGCTTAATTCTATTTGGTGAAAACCCGGTCGTTACTGACCCCGACCAAAATCAGGTGCGCGCCGCACTGAAAAAACTGGATCTATTGGTGGTGGCAGAACTGACCATGACCGATACGGCAAAGCTCGCGGACGTGATCTTACCCGCCGCCTCCTTTGCAGAAAAAGACGGTACCTTCACTAATTGCGAACGACGGGTGCAATATATCCAGCAGGTAGTATCACCACCCGGCACAGCCAAAACAGACTGGCAGTGGCTGGCTGATATAGCCCAACAGCTTGGCAGCGATAAGCTTAACTGGAAAACAAGCGAAGCGGTGTTTAGCGAAATGGCCAGGCTAACTCCCATCTATAGCGGTATGAGCTATCAAAAGCTGAAAAAAAACCATGGCCTGCAGTGGCCTTGTAATCAACAATACCCTCAGGGCAGCGCCATTTTGCACCGGGAACAGTTTGCTACCAGTACCGGCAAAGCCGAGTTAATCCCCGTGCATCCCGTGGCCATTGATGAAACCACTGACACGGAGTATCCCCTAACGCTGACCACCAACCGCCTTCACTTTCACTATGGCTGCGGCTCAATGACAAGAAAGTCACCGTTGTTGGAACGGGAAACCCCCGCCGGAATTTTATTTATTAACCCCGCAGATGCTGACGCCAACCAGATCCACCATCTTGGCCCAGTGGCGGTTCGCTCTCGCCGTGGTTATATAGAAACCCGGGCGATTTGTACCGAGGATGTTCCCCCGGGATTGGTTACCATGCCTTATCATTTTCGCGAAGCGCCCTCAAACCAGTTAACTAATAACGCCCAGGACCCGGTTTCAAAAATGCCGGAATTAAAAGCCTGCGCAGTGGCAGTCACCCCGTTGGCTGCAGGCTGCCAACCCCGTGATAGTGATACCTTGCACAGGAGTCGATAAATGCAAAGCTACCAATTGGAAACAACACAAACCCTGCAATATCATCTGGCGGACCACTACCAGATTTACCAACGGGTGGATCTGCAAAATGGTGATAGCCACTGGCAATCGATGGAGTCACCCCAACCTGTGACGCCGCTGCAAAAACTGCCGATTAGCTCACCCAAACAATTCTTTTTTAGCGAGCGGGAAAACCTGTTTAGTTTTGATGGTGAATGTTTTCGTGAAACGGTACCGGAGCCAGAACCCTTTGTGCTGTTTGGGGTGCAAAGTTGTGACTTAACCGCGATTGCCTACCAGGATCAGTTTTTTGCCGAAGACCCTTATTATCAGGCTCGACGGAAACAAGCTTTATTAGTCGGTTTTGATTGCCTCACCCCCTGTGAGTATGGCTTTTGCCATACGGTTAACGCCGGTCCCGGGGTTAACCCTGATTGCGCCGATATTATTTTGCATCGCCAACCCGGAGGGGATTGGTTAGTGTTAGTCAGCAGCCTTAAGGGAAAGCAAGCATTAAGGGGATTAAATTTACCAGCCGCAGATAGTCAGGCATTAGTTGGCCGTGATCAACAGGTGAAAAACTGCATCGAACAATTTGAACAAGACCCCAGCCTTGCACAAGGTATTGACCAGCTTTCCAATGAAACTATCGATAACGACTTTTGGCAACAGCTGGGCCTGCAATGTTTATCCTGTTCCGGCTGTACCACCCTTTGCCCAACCTGCTCCTGCTATGGCACACGCGACTTTGTGGATGATACGGGACAGCATCAAGAGCGATTTTGGGACTCTTGCCTGTATGAAAGTTTTCAACGGGAGGCCAGCCAACATAATCCATCGGAAGAAGCCGGAGCCAGGCTAAAACGGTTTTGGACCCATAAATTCAGCCAACAAACCGTTAAAGCATTTGGTCGCCATGGCTGCGTTGGCTGTGGTCGTTGTGAGCAAACCTGCCCTGGTGTTGTTGGCGTGCACTCAACCATGAAACGTATTGTGGCTTATCAAGCGGAATCAGCACCATGCTAAGCCTTACCCCCATGCCCACTGAGTTGGTCAGTTATTATAATGACAGTGAAGATACTCGCCATTTTTGTTTTCGTCTACTTGACCCAGAGGCCATAAAAAAAACGCAGCCTGGGCAATTTTTTATGTTGCATATTCCCGGCATCGGCGCTGCGCCCTTTACCTTTACTACACCACCGGATAGCCGTGGTGTTTTTTATGCGCTGATAAAATCTGTAGGTAAAGTCACCCGGGCATTATTTAATCAGCAAGCGGGGACCACTCTTGGTGTTCGCGGCCCCTTTGGGACAGGCTGGCCAATCAAAACCTTGGCAGGGCAGCGAATTCTGATCGTTGCCGGTGGTTGCGGCATTGCACCACTGGTTAATTTAACGGAGACACTACTGCAACAAAATTCTTATCAAAGCCTGGCCTTGCTCTATGGTGCGGGTAGCCAAAAAACCGAAATGCTCAAGGCGCAACGATTGCGTTGGCAACAACAGATGCCGATGTATACAGTATTAGAAGCGCCGGGGCAGAGTGAATTAACTGGCACCCCGGTTGATGTGTTAGATACAGTGCTGGGGCAGTTAGGGGAATTTCCTACGGCCTTATTATTATGTGGGCCGGAAATTATGATGCAGAAGATGGCTGTGAAGTTTATTGATAAAGGTTTAGCTGAAAGCTCTATTTGGCTGTCGATTGAACGCAGGATGCATTGTGCGGTGGGTTTATGTGGGCATTGTTATTTGCACCATAGTTATGGCTGTGCGGATGGGCCGACTTATCAGTGGGATCATTACCAACGGTTATCTGCAGGAGATACTGATCCGGGACTGGTCATTCCCTCACAAATATAAACGTCGTTCCCGCGAAGGCGGGAATCCAGACTGCATGCTTATGCTGTTATCTCCGCTAAAGCGGAAATCTTCAGCGCTGGATTCCCGCCTTCGCGGGAACGACGATGTCGCTTTGCTCCGCCCTATAAACCGACTCTGCGGCCGCTATAAAAGCATCGGGATTTAGCGAAATTGAATCAATACCCGCACCCACTAAAAACGCAGCAAACTCCGAGGAATCTGAAGGTGCTTGCCCGCAAAGCCCCACTTTACAACCGTGCTGATGTCCCACCTTAATCATCTCGACAATCATCCGTTTTACCGCTTCATCGCTGCTATTAAATAACGGATTTAGCTCCGAGGCATCGCGGTCTATACCCAGCACTAACTGAGTTAAATCATTACTGCCAATAGAGAATCCATCGAAGTGCCGGGCAAACTGTTCGGCTAAAATTACATTCGATGGGACTTCACACATCATATACACCTGGAAATCTTTAACGCCACGTTGCAAACCCTGCCCCGCCATTATCCCCAGGACTTCATCAGCTTCTTTTACTGTGCGGCAAAAAGGAATCATCGCGATAATATTGCTAAAGCCCATAGTGTCACGCACCTGCTTTATTGCCTGGCATTCCAGCTCAAAAGCTTCACGGTAACGGGGATGATAGTAACGGGCAGCGCCCCTTAGGCCCAGCATAGGGTTTGGCTCTTCGGACTCAAAAAACGCGCCTCCCAATAAACCTCGATATTCATTGGACTTAAAATCCGAGAAGCGAATAATAGCGGGCCTGGGATAACAAGAGGCGGCAATTTTTCCGATACCTTGCGCCAGTTGCTCCACAAAATACAGTTCCTTATGCATAACACCATGAGTGATGCATTCAATCTCCTCAAGCACCTCTGTATTATCGATAGCTTCGGGGTGCAATAGCGCCATGGGGTGAATTTTTATTTGGTCAGCAATAATAAACTCTATTCGCGTTAAACCGATACCCGCCGTCGGTAGTTGCCACCAGCGCAACGCCGTATCGGGCATGGCTACATTAATCATTAATTCTGTTGTTGTTTTGGGAATCTTATCCAACGCAATAGTATTAACCCGGTAATCCAATAAACCAGCATAGACTTTTGCCATAGCGCCATCAGTACAATCCAACGTCACCTCCATGCCGTCTTTAAGTAGGGTCGTGCCATTGCCCGTACCAATAATCGCTGGCACTTTTAATTCTCTGCAAACAATGGCGGCATGGCTGGTGGGACCACCTGTGTCAGTAATAATACCAGCAGCCCTGCGCATTATTGGCACCCAGTCCGGATCAGTGCGCTCGGCCAATAAGATGGCTCCTTCCGGAAAGTCATCACAGTCACCGGCATCTGCCCGGTAGACGATTTTGCCACGGGTGATGGCACTACCAACACGGGTTCCCTCAACCAACACCTCACCGGTTTGTTGTAGCTGATAGTTGTCTAATAGCGCAACGTCTTTATTGGACTCAACCGTTTCCGGTCTGGCCTGGACGATATAAAGGTCGCCGCTATCACCATCCTTCGCCCACTCAATATCCATAAAGCCATCATAGTGGCGCTCTATCACCAGCCCCCATCGCGCCAGTGTTAGTATCTCTTGATCCGTTAATACTTGAGTATTACGCTCTTCCTGACTGGTGGGCAGGGTTTTAGTGCCAATGCCAGAGCGCCCATAAACCATTTTTTCCAATTTACTGCCAATAGTGCGCTGAATAATCGGCACCAGATGCCAATCATACAAAAACGGTTTATAGACCAGAAAACTATCAGGGTTGACCCTGCCTTTGACCACCGTCTCCCCCAGCCCCCAGCAACCGCTAATACTCACCACATCAGGGAAACCACTGTCGGGATCCAAAGTAAACATTACACCGGAACAGGCCTTGTCGGCATGCACCATCTGTTGCACACCTACCGACAGCGCCACCGCCTGGTGTTCAAAGCCCTGTTGCTGACGATAGGCAATAGCTCGATCGGTATATAAGGACATATAGCACTTTTTACAGGCGGCCAATAAGGCCTCTGCGCCACAAATATTTAAATAGCTCTCTTGTTGACCGGCAAAACTGGCGGTGGGCAAATCTTCTGCCGTAGCAGAGCTGCGCACCGCTACATCGGTTGCTATTTTGCCGCTGCGTCGACATAACATCTGATAGGCATTAACAATAGACTCACGTTGCGACGCTGAAAACTCGCCCGCCCCGATTAATGCCCGAATAGCGGCACCCACTTCAGCCAGAGTTTTACCCCCGTTATCTAAAGCGGCTAACTGATCGGTAATAGCGTCGTCCAAATCATTATCGCGCAAAAAATCCCAATACATGGAGGCGGTTAACGCAAAACCCGCCGGTACTTTAATATCATGGCTTTGCAGGGCCTGCACCATTTCTCCCAGGCTGGCATTCTTGCCACCGACCAGCGGTAAGTCATCAAGCCTGAGTTTCTCAAACCAGATAATTTTTTTATTGGTTTCCATAAATACCTCCGCCTTTAGCTTCAATGGTTGTAGCGGAAAAAGATACGGCAATAAAAACCATAAAAGTTGTCCCCCGTCAGTATCCGGTGCAATCAATCCACTACTATTTACCCCACTGAGCTTGATGACAATGGGAGATTTCAGGGTGATTGGTTTAACCACCGCACAGGCCAATGAAAAATTGACACAATATGGCCCCAATAGCCTGCCTGAAAAACGCAGCGCCGGTTTATGGCTTATTTTTATCCGGCAATTTAATAGCCCGTTTATCTATATGTTATTTGTCGCCGCCCTGCTGTCCTTTGTGCTTAATCATTATGTCAATGGCTTGTTTATTTTTGCGGTGCTATTGATTAATGCCACCATCGGTACCCTGCAGGAATACTCGGCACAACGGGCTGCTATTGCGCTACGTAAAATGGTGCCGCAATCCGCTTCAGTTTATCGCGATGGGGTTATTTGCACGCTGGACAGCACCGACATTGTGCCGGGGGATATTGTGAAGTTAGCCTCGGGGGATAAAGTCCCCGCTGACTTACAACTGCTTAACTGCCAGGAATTATTGGTTAATGAATCGATTCTTACTGGCGAGTCGATGGACGCCAGCAAGCAGGCCGAACAGTTTATTACCGACGACGCGCCACTGGCAGAACAATCCAACCGCGTGTTTGCCGGTACTGTCGTCAACCATGGCCGGGGCGAGGGTGAAGTGATTGCCACTGGGGCCCGCTCGCAGATTGGGCTTATTGCAAAGGACGTTAGTGTGAGCGGAACCACCAAACCGCCGCTACTACAGCGTATCGAACGCTTTACCCTGCGGGTTTCTTATAGCGTACTGGTGGTGATTGCCCTGCTGTTTACTATTACCCTCTTAAGGGGCGAAGACCTTGCCACTGTCTTTCTGTTAGGTGTTGCGCTGGCAGTCTCCGCCATCCCCGAAGGCTTGCCTGCTGCCATTACCGTTGCCCTGGCCATTGGTATGCGACGAATGGCGAAAGTGAATGTGATTGTACGCAAGCTGATTGCGGTGGAATCTTTGGGTTCCTGCACTTATATCGCCTCCGATAAAACCGGTACCTTAACAGTCAATAAAATGACCGTTAAGAAAATAATCCTTAGTGATGGCAGCCGCTATGAGGTCAGCGGTGAAGGGATTAATGTGCACGGTGATATTCGCGACCGGGGCGGGCTTCGGGCGCAAGCGCAAGCGATAGAACCGGTTCTACTGGCCGGGCTACTGGCTAACGAGGCTGAACTATCGCCACCGGAAAATCATTCATCCCACTGGCTGGCAAGGGGTGATGGTGTCGATGTGGGATTTTTGGTACTGGCCGCCAAATACGGGTTTGAACCCCAGCAAAGACAGCATCTCTACCCTGAAATCCAGGCTATACCCTATGAATCTGAAAATGCCTACAGTGCCAGTATTAATCGCGTCAATGATAAAACCTGCCTGTTTGCCAAAGGTAGTGCGGAACGTATTCTGCCCATGTGTAGCCAATCGGCAAGGGGTACAGCGTTTAATACCAAAGCTATTGAGCGGCAAATGACCCAACTGGCCAATCAGGGCTACCGTGTATTGGCACTCGCCAGCAAAACACTGGGGGATAACAACACGAGTGGCGCAACACTGGACCCAAAATCACAATTAAAGGATCTGGATTTTCTGGGTTTGGTGGGCATGATCGACCCCTTGCGCCCGGAAGCGGTAACAGCAATAAAAGACTGCCATAACGCGGCCATTGAGGTGGGTATGATTACCGGCGACCACCCCAAAACAGCACTGGCCTTAGCGCGTCAGTTAGGGATTGCGGACCAGCACTCCGTAGCGGTAAGCGGCACTCAATTAAATGCAGCTCGGGAAAAAGGCGCAAAGGCATTTGCCAAGCTGGTGAAATCAACACAAGTCTTTGCCCGAGTAGAACCCACCCAGAAATTGCAGATTATCCAACAACTGATTAGCGATGGACATTTTGTTGCCGTTACCGGCGATGGTGTTAATGATGCCCCTGCCCTACGCCATGCCCATGTGGGTATTGCCATGGGTAAACGCGGTACCGATGTGGCCAGGGAAAGTTCAGACCTGATTATTACCGATGATAATTTTTCCTCTATTGTGCAGGGCATCAAACAGGGAAGAATTGTTTATAACAATATTCGCAAAGTGGTGTTTCTGCTTATCTCTACTGGCGCGGCTGAAATTACATTATTTATATTGAGCGTTTTATTTGGCTTTCCTATTCCGCTCTTTCCCATTCAACTACTATGGCTTAACCTGGTGACCAATGGTATCCAGGATGTGGCGCTGGCCTTTGAACCTGCCGAAGGCGATGAATTACAACAAGCCCCACGCCCACCCAAGGAAACGATTTTTAATCGCATTATGCTACAACGCATTCTGATTAATGCGGTGGTAATGGGAACACTGGCTTTTCTCGTGTTTATCTGGTCCCTGGACCAGGGGATGAGTGAACAGACGGCGCGCAATACCACTTTATTGCTGATGGTGTTATTTGAAAATGTTCATGTGCTTAATAGTCGTTCTGAATCGCGGTCTATTTTTAAGCAGGACTTTTTTGGCAATCCTTTATTATTATTTGGCATGCTGGCAGCGCAAGGTATTCATATCGCGGCCATGTATACCCCCGGCTTAAAGGATGTGCTCAATGTGGAACCAGTAACATTGGAATTATGGAGCCGTTTATTAATGATTGCGTTAATACTTATTATTGTTGATGAGATGCATAAGTTATTACTCCACCGGCACAGGCCGGTTAATCATGCAGCGAATATGCACTGGAATAACCACTGGCGTAAATATCATCCGTAGTGATTGACCTAAATCAACACCCATTCAGTCACGCTCTGTACAATCTCTGGAACAGGCCACTATTTTCATAGCAGGTTCTTAGCGGGAAAATAATGCAATGCCACAAGACCAGACATAATAGTCCACCGGATTATTTGTTATGGAGTTCGGCGGCTGTTATCGCCATACTTTATAGCCAATATCTCTGGTACCCTCATACCCTGCCTGATACCGTCTGGTATCAAACCCTGGCTTTATCGGTTTTTCAGTTAATCAATACTATGTGGTGGGGAATAGCGCTGGGGATTGTGATGGTAGCGGTATTAGCCAAAATACCACGTGAGTTTGTGATTGCCCTGCTGGGGACTAACACTGGACTTAAGGGATTGTTGCGAGCAGCAGGCGCTGGTGTGTTACTGGATTTATGTAGCCATGGCATTTTAATGGTGGCCGCCACTCTCTACCGCCGCGGCGCCAGTATTGGCCAGGTTATGGCCTTTCTTATTGCCAGCCCCTGGAATTCTTTTTCACTCACTTTCATTTTATTTGCCTTGATCGGTATTGGCTGGACGCTGGCTTTTATTGTCTTATCGCTAATGATTGCGCTTAGTGTCGGGCTGGTGTTTGAGCAGTTGCTAGCTGCCGGCAAGCTTCCGCAAAACCCTAACACCCTGGTACTACCGCCAGATTTTAAATTCTGGCGCAATGCTAAAAAAAGCCTGGCCACCGTCGTATTTGATATAAGCTTTTGCCGCAGTTTAGTTTGGGACGGTCTTAAGGAGTCAAGAATGATACTGCGCTGGATTTTTTTTGGCATCGTATTGGCAGGGCTGCTCAGAGCCTTAGTGCCACCCGATACTTTTAGCCATTACTTTGGCCCCACGGTTGCCGGCCTCGGTTTAACGGTATTAGTCGCCACCCTATTGGAAGTCTGCTCTGAAGGTTCAACGCCGATAGCAGCGGATCTATTAACCCGCGCCAATGCTCCCGGTAATAGTTTTGCATTTCTAATGTCTGGGGTAGCTACTGATTACACTGAAATTCTGGTGCTAAAAGAGACCACGCAATCCTGGAAGATGGCTTTGTTGCTACCGATGTTGACGGTACCGCAGGTGGTGGTGGTTGCGTGGTTAATTAATGAAGTGACGCTGTAGGGTAATGGATTATATCTACCAAACCGTATCAAGTAACTCGCTGCTTCGCAGATTATTATCGGCCGTTAC
>JAAELM010000480.1 GCA_024226635.1 Oceanicoccus sp.
AATATAAGTATTAAAAAACCACCTGGCGGGCCTTTCTGGTGTCTGTGTTTGAAACCAGTAGTCAATTATTTGGCGTATTCTAATATCAACTTGCGATTGACGCTCCGGTGACATTTCCCAAACATACGTATTGCGGTTGGCTTTCAATGAGTTTTGGACGCTTAAACGCACAGGTATAGAGTCAACCAGTGCTTTAACCTGACCCATTGCACCGCGCAATCTCTTGTTTAGATTCTCGGTTGCCCTGCGCCTATTGCCAGCTTGCTTGCTTGGATCAATCGTGACACTCTGGCGCTTATTCGTCTGTAAGTTCTGGCACATCTGTAAACTCCATCTCGTCGTCCCAATCGCCTAGGCTATCAACTATTTCATCGCCTGCGCTTTCTCTGATCTCGTTTTCAATGAATACGCGCTTGCCGCCCGACTCCACGCTGATTTTATTTATCTCTGCTCGCTTCTTGGCGTTGTCTAGTCGCTTTTCTTCGCTTGGCGCTGTCAAGTCATCCCAACATACTTTTATGCCCGCTGGCGGCTGTAGGTCCGTCGTGTGCAAGCCCAGCCAGTTTAAATACAGCTTAACCCATCGAGTGATCACGTTGTCCCGCCTAGCTTGCATTTCTGATCTATATCCAGCCGTATCTTCATCAGCCGCTTTGACACCCGTTTGTGTGCCGACTAGCAACTTAGACGGTATATCCATTGACGCTGCATATTCTTCCAAAAACATCTGTCTAAATCCGTCAGGGTTTGGCATGGTTCCAGTGTTTAACCCTTTCATTTCGTAGTTACCGACCGACGGGATCGCGTCAAAGCCTGCAAACATCTTGGCAATCATATCGCCTAGCGCGTCGAGCTCTTCTGACGAGTAATCTTGACCGCCAGTATCGCCAGTTGCCTGTAAAACAAACCTTTGCGCCGCTTGTCGCCAAAAGCCTTCACCACCTGATCCGCTTACCTTCTGCCAGTTTAGCAGGGCATTGAATCCGCCCTCGTTGCATGGTATGCCGTAAATCTCAGAACCTAGCGCGTCTTCCGTTAGAATGATTAACCTAGTCCAGTGGATCTCGCCCGCATCGGTAGTTCGCTCGTTTCGATTGCCCACGTTACCAGATTGCAATGTATATGTGACAGGCAAGTCATAGCGCGGATTGTTCTTTCTTTCTTCAAATGTTGCTGGCTCTAGCTGGCCCTCAAACAATGGCTGTATCTTTACAATCTGGTCAGCTCTGATAGTGTCGACTGGTTCGTGTCTTTGCTTCCCGTCCGCAACTGTTAACAGCAACGCACCATAGCGCCCGACGCGCTGACATAAATCGCCATCTCTAAAGTTCGCCCACAAGTCAAGTCTATCCGCGTGTTCGTCAAAAGCCTTAGTAAATGGTGTGTCTTGCTTCTCGTCGCCCTCTTGTATCCACGGGTTAGTTAGCCAGCAATAGTTAACAGGCAAAGACGCGCCCCGCTTGGCAAGCCCGTTACGCCTCCACATATTCCAGTGCATAAAGAATTCTATTTGTTCGGGATAACCGAAGTCCTGCCATAACTTAGCGTGCTTAGTGTCTGCTAGGTTGTCGCCACCCGTAAAGCCATAAGGCG
>JAAELM010000481.1 GCA_024226635.1 Oceanicoccus sp.
ATACTTACCTGGGCAAAAAGGCCGAGGCTTAAAAGCAGGAGTGCTGTTGTTAAGATTTTTGCTTTCATTTTACTATAGTTTATTTATTATTTATATGATTTCGCTTTTTAATGTAATTGATTAATTTATTTGTAGAACCTGATATCCTTTGTTGTTGATTTTACATCCAGCATGGCGCTGGTATCGGGGCTGATGCCATCGGTGTTAATACCTACCTGGGCAAAAAGGCCGAGGCTAAAGAGTACAAGTAATGTTGTGAGGGTTTTTGTTTTCATTGTTATTATTTAATTCTTGTTATATCCTAAAAATTTCGACCGCTTCCGTTAAATATGCTTCGTATTTCACGAGATAAATTCGCGGGATCAAATTGTCAAAGCTACCGGCTAGCAGCTAACCAAATAATCTACTAATCCCGCAAGCACCGGACACTGAGACCGTTCTCCTTAACCCAGGCGTTACGGTTTACTTTGACGGTATCGAATCGCAGTTCACGGAACCACGCAATATCACCAAGGGTGTCCGTAGCCGACCACCAGTAACCGTTCGGACCCAAGAAATAAGGGAGGAAATCCCCATTCCCGTCGCGCCAACCGCCCGGAAGCGCCTTGAAGCCCGCCTCGTCAATTCCGTTACCATTATTGAACCAGCCACTTGTGCTTTTTAGTTTTTCACCCTGATTTGTTCCACGCCAGCCTGTAGTGTCGGCATCGCTTTGGCTCATGAAGAGCTGCATTTCGAGGGTTTTCCACTCATCATCGCTTGGCAAACTCCATCCGCTTGGGCAGGCGGTAATTGCTGCCTCCCATGTGTAAAGCCTGCCGTAAATGTCACCATTGGCACTGCTGTTGTCGTACCACCAACTGTTGGTAGTTTCATAGTTTAGGTTTTCGGCCATCCAGCATTGGGTTCCTATTTGCACCGAGTTGTAAACTTTACCATCTCTACTATCCATAAATGGATCTCCAAAGCTAAAAGGTTTACCCATACATTCTGACCACACTGTACCATTATAATAACGCATACAATTTACACTTTGGTCATAAACCTGTAACCCGGCAACAGGATTGCTTACATCATTAACATTAGCTACCCGTGGTGGTAAAAAGCCTTTATCGGTGGAATTTACCTCAAGTTGAGCTGAGCCTTCAGGGCTGGTTGTACCGATACCAACGTTGCCG
>JAAELM010000482.1 GCA_024226635.1 Oceanicoccus sp.
ACAGGCAGAACGATTGGTCGTTAATCGTACTCCTCGTCATATTTATGCCCAGGTTCTCAGTAATGATGGTGGTAAGGTACTTGCCTCTGCTTCTACTGTTGATAAATCTGTACGTAAAGAAGTTAAGTATTCAGGAAATGTGGATGCTGCTGAAGCAGTAGGCACATTAGTAGCCGAGCGAGCTTTGGAAGCAGGTGTAACCAAGGTGGCTTTTGATCGAAGTGGTTATAAATATCATGGTCGGGTAAAGGCGTTGGCTGAAGCAGCACGAGCTAAAGGTCTGCAGTTTTAAACTCAGCTTTATAACAGCAAACTTTTTAAAGGCAAATTTTAAGGGTAAACAATGGCTAAGAAAGAATCAGGTGTCAGTGATGGCTATATTGAAAAGCTGGTTAATGTAAACCGGGTTGCCAAGGTAGTTAAAGGTGGACGTATATTTGGTTTCACAGCACTAACTGTTGTTGGAGACGGAAGCAGTAAAATCGGTTTTGGTCGTGGTAAAGCAAGAGAAGTTCCAGCTGCTATTCAAAAAGCGATGGAGCAGGCACGACGAAATATGGTAACTGTTGATATTAAAGATGGTCATACACTACAGCATTCAATTAACTCAGTACATGGTGCTTCAAAAGTGTATATGCAACCAGCCTCTGAAGGTACTGGTATTATTGCCGGTGGCGCTATGCGTGCAGTATTTGAAGTGGTTGGAATACAAAATGTACTGGCAAAAAGCATTGGCTCAACGAATCCGATTAACATTGTTCGTGCAACTATTAAAGGGCTGGGTGCTATGGCAACTCCTGATAGTATTGCTGCCAAACGTGGTAAGTCGGTCAGCGACATACTTTAATTAAGTAAAGTGTAATCAGGTTATTAGGGTAAAGACAATGGCCAAGAAAAAGTTAAAAGTAACACAGGTAAAATCCAGCATTGGACGTCTGCCAAAACATAAGGCCACATTAACCGGCCTGGGTTTACGTCGCATTGGACACACTGTTGAATTAGAAGATACTCCAAGTGTTCGTGGCATGATAAATGCCATCAACTATATGGTAAGAATTGAGGACTAGGTCATGCGTTTGAATTCATTAAGCCCTGCCGAGGGATCAAAAAAAGATGCCAAACGTGTTGGTCGTGGTATCGGTAGTACATTGGGTAAGACAGGTGGACGAGGACACAAAGGTCAAAAGTCTCGTTCTGGCGGCTCTACGGC
>JAAELM010000483.1 GCA_024226635.1 Oceanicoccus sp.
CTGCAGGAGAGAAGTATCACGGCTGGTTCTGGATAGAGGTCCTGCCAGCTCAAGATCCTGGTTATCAAGTTCGGCAAAGGCAATGGGTAAATGCTCCAGGGAACCGCAAAGCACACGAACATAGTCAGGGTGGCGCAGATTGGCTACCAAAGCGGCCTGGGCCGGTTGGTCTTGTAGGTCACGCCCCAGATGGGCTCGGCCCAAACGGCGGCGCAAGCGTTGTTTTTCGTCGCCGAAGAAATGCTCGAGCACATTGTTGGTGCGCTCGACGATGGCTACCATGGCACCGTCCTCATCATACCGAACCGGATGTCCGAACAGGCGACCTTCATATCGATCCAAATATTTCATAATGATGGGATAGGGTGATGCCGATAGCGAACCGTCACGCTGTAGTCGTGTAATCCGATCCGCCAACTCTGCCCGATAATCACTTAGCGCTACCTTGATCTCACGCATTCGCCTTGCCTCCAGGGGCACCAGTCCTCTCTGCTGAGCACGTACATCGGCTCGAGGCAGTTCGGCATTGGACAGTTGCAACACATCGCGTAGCTCACAGAAGGCCTGCCACCCCCTCTCCAGCCGACAGACCGCGTCGGTGAAACGACTATCTTTATCAAAGCGGTGAACGAGAGAGGCAAGGTATTCGATGGCCCTCCGTTCGGGCAATGTCCGAGGTGTGGGTATCCATCCATGCGCACGTTGCAATGCCAGTTGGCAACGCTGCTGAAATTCAAGATGCGTCAAGCTGAACGGATAGGGCAGATCCTTGGAGCCATCACCTTCGAGAAGCCAGAGTATCAATGCCGGGAGATCTGCGCGCACCACGCCGCTACCGAAACGCCCCTCCTGTGGATTCGATCCGGTGTAACGGCGTAGCTCCCTCAACATGACTCGTAGATCGGCGTGAACCTTGCTGTTTTTGAGCAGATTCTTCTGTAATCGATAGGGCTGTTCGAACAGCTTCTTGCCCACTGCCGCCAGAAAATGGAAGTGACAGATCAAATCAGGAATGCCCTTTTCACCCAGGGGGGCTACTGCCCTGGCGCCGCCCTTGCCCATATCCCGGACGACGGCAATCGGATCACCGAACAGTGATGTGGTCTTCTCGACCAGCGGGCGCAGATGCTCTTCATTTTCAGAGGGGATACGTCCGGCGGTCAACACCCAGCCGCGCCAACCGTCCATACAGACAAACAGTCCACCCTTGCCCTTTTCGCATGTGGCATCGATATGCAAGGGATACCCTTGTGCTAAAGCCGCGCGTATCTGCGGTACACACGCCAGCCCATCTTTAGGCTTTTCACCCTAAAAACAAGCAAAAAGCATCTGTTTTTAATCATTTAGAAATTTTAATCTTTATAAAATCAATGAATTAGAGTTTTAGAAGCAGAATGTAGTGCCATAAAATACATTTAATGTGATATATTTACTAAAATATTGCTTGTTTTTGTGAAATCATAGCGCCATGTATATTCGATGCACCACCATAAAAACCAGTAAAACCGGTGAACCTTACAAATCATTTCGATTAGTCGAATCAGAACGGGTTAACGGCAAGGTCAAACAGCGCACACTGATCAATCTCGGGCGCTTTTTTGATGTCCCTCAAGCACAGTGGCAATTCTTATCAACTCGTATCGACCAATTATTAACGGGGCAGAGTACTTTTTTAAGTATTGAACTGGATGATGAACTTGAAGCGAAAGCACAGCGCTATACCGCTCAAATCATCGCTTCCCGCAGTACGGTCATTGATGATGGTACTCAGTTTGAGGCCGTCGATATAGGTAGTGTAGAGCTGGTTCGGCCTCGTCGTGTGGGTATTGAGCACCTGGCATTGCATGCTGTTAAGCAATTAACACTGGATGACAAACTGAAAGCACTGGGGTTTAATCAGCGACAGCTTGCCGCTGCACTGGGTAACATCATAGCTCGCATGGCAGCCCCTGCCAGTGAATTAGCCACACACGGTTGGTTGCAAACCACCAGTGGATTAGGTGATCTCATCGATTTTGACTTTGAAGGTCTGAAACTTGACCGTCTCTATCAGGTCTCTGACTTGTTGTGGAAGCATAAAGAGGCCATAGAAAGTCACCTGTACCAACAGGAACGCAATCTTTTTGGATTTGAAGAAACCATTACGTTGTATGATCTGACAAACACCTTCTTTGAAGGTGAAGCCAAATCAAATCCGCAAGCTAAAAGAGGCCACTCTAAAGAAAAGCGTAGTGACTGCCCTTTAGTCACCCTGGGACTGGTACTTGATGGTAGTGGTTTTCCTCGTAAAAGTCAGGTATTTCCAGGCAATGCCAGTGAACCAGAAACCTTGCAAACCATGCTGCAGGACTTAGCTGGAAAACCCGGTTCAACGGTTATACTGGATGCGGGAATCGCCAGTGAGGAGAATATCCAGTATCTTATTGAGAGCCACTATAAATATATCGTTGTATCACGCAAGCGTAAGCGAGTGTTCGACGAAAGCAAAGCCACGGTGATTAAAGATATTCCAGGGCAAACCGTCAAGGCCCAACGCGTGGTGGTCGAAGAAACAGGAGAAGTTGAGTTGTATTGCCACTCGCAACTCAGAGAAAAGAAAGAGCGGGCTATTCAGGATAGTTTCGCTAAAAAATATGAAATGGCATTAGACAGCTTACATCATGGTCTGAGTAAAAAAGGCACCACCAAAAAATACACCAAAGTGCTGGAGAGACTGGGACGATTAAAGGAAAAATATGCCCGTGCGGCACAACACTATGAGGTGAAGGTGACGGCAGATGAAGCGCAAGATAAAGCGATATCAGTTCACTGGGAACGGGTGGATAAAGCACACTCACAAGCCACCCATCCCGGTGTATATTGTTTACGAACAAATATCACTGATTGGGATGAAGAAACACTCTGGCGTACTTATACCATGCTGATAGATCTGGAAAGTGTTTTTCGCAGTTTAAAAAGTGAACTCGGATTAAGACCGGTTTATCACCACAAAGAAGAGCGGGTGAGCGGTCATATTTTTATCACACTGATTGCTTATCACTTAGTGCAGACAATACGACTACAGCTCAAGTCTCAAGGCTGTCATGATAGCTGGCAAACTATTCGGCGCACGATGGATAACCAGCAACGCATAACCGTTACCTTACATCGTGAAGATGGGAAAACCATTCACCTAAGGAAAGCCACGAAAGCGGAGCCGCAACAGACAGCTATCTATAAAATGCTGGGAATCTCAACCCAGCCCGGAGGTGTTAAGAAAACCCTGATTTAATCAGACATCAGTTTTAAAAGAAAAACAAATTTGTAGTGCCAACGCTGCTACTAAAAATTTATA
>JAAELM010000484.1 GCA_024226635.1 Oceanicoccus sp.
ATAACGCTGCCGAAGATGCACGCGGCGCAACAACAGATAAAGAATGAGCGCAAGCGGCGCAACGTCATTAACTGCGGGCGTAGGTTTGGCAAGAATATACTCTTGCAGGATTTAGCGGTAGAAACAGCACTAGCAGAAAAATCCCCGATTGGATGGGCTGCTCCTGTGTACAAGCAGGTGCTTGACGACTTTAGAACATTATCAGATGCATTAGCCCCCGTTATAACCCGCAAAAGTGGCTCTGAAATGCGCTTAGAATTGTTAGGCGGTGGCGTAATAGAGTTTTGGTCACTGGACAAGCCTGGTAGTATACGCGGTAAGAAGTACAGGCGGTTTATCGTAAATGAGTCAGCTGAGGTGAAAGACCTAATTTATATCAGGAACTTTATTATTGCGCCCACTCTAATAGACTTGCAAGGCGATGAGTACCATGCCGGAACGCCTAAAGGTATGAATGGATTTTTCCACCTTTACAACATGAGCGGCGACGATTGGGCGCGGTGGCAAATGCCAAGCTATTCTAACCCGCACATACCAAAAAGTGAGTTAGACGGATTGCGCGAAACGATGCCAGAACGCGCTTTTTCGCAAGAGATATTAGCCAAGTTTTTGGAAGGCGGTGGCGGTGTCTTTCGTAACGTGCGTGAAGCTGC
>JAAELM010000485.1 GCA_024226635.1 Oceanicoccus sp.
GCATCTGGGAATTGATATTTTGACCACCAGGCTGCAGGGCACAAAAAGACAAGGCGCTGAAATATTAATCTATTCTATTGTAATGCTGTTTGCGTTATTTGTCCTTGTTATTGGTGGAATCCGTTTGGTTATTTTGACTTATACTTTAAAACAAATCTCTCCGGCGATGGGCATTCCTATAGCTTATGTTTACCTGGTCCTGCCATTCACAGGAATTTTGATGATCTACTATGCCATAGCATTTATAGTTAATGCAATTCGCAAATCACCGGGGGAAACCCCAACGCAGCAGACAAGTGCTGTTGAGTAATTAAAGGGAAGCAGATAATGGATATCTCAGTTTTTGTATTGATTATTAGTTTTGTAATTCTGTTGGCGTTGAATGTCCCGATTGCTATCAGCATCGGCATCTCTACAATCTTGACCATGTTGTTTACTATTGCGCCCGGGCCGGCTATTACAACCGTTGCCCAACAAATGGCAACTGGCATAAATAGTTTCGCCCTGCTGGCAATACCTTTTTTTATTCTTTCTGGCCTGATTATGGGTCGGGGTGGTATAGCACGCCGCCTGATTGATTTTGCCAAAGTTATTGTTGGCGCCTTTCCTGGTGGCCTGGCTTATGTAAATATTGTGGCCTGTATGTTTTTTGGCGCAATCTCCGGATCAGCAGTAGCAGCCACATCGGCAATAGGTGGGTTTATGATCCCGGCCATGAACAAGGAAGGTTATGACAAGAATTTTAATACGGCACTTACAGTCACTGCATCAACAACCGGATTGCTTATTCCACCC
>JAAELM010000486.1 GCA_024226635.1 Oceanicoccus sp.
AAGCTGGTCATGCATAAAGTCCATAGACCAGCAGTCATTGATTACGCTGGGTACCGCTAACGGCTCCGGTACCTCCCGTACCAGCCGTTTCTTCGGCTTGATGCGTAGATTGAGCTCCAACTCTCTGTAAATGCGATAAATCCGCTTGTGGTTCCAGCCAAAGCCCTTGACGTTACGCAAGTATAAATAGCAAAGACCAAACCCCCAGTTGCGTTGGTTGTGGGTCAATCGAATCAACCAATCTGCGATCTCAGCATTTTCGCTACCCAGCTTAGGCCGGTAACGATAGCAGGTCTCGCTGACACCAACCGCAGAGCAAGCTAGTCGAATACTCACTCCTCTACGTTTAACAGCATTCTGTGCCATCTCTTTTAATCGAGATGGCTTTACCACTTTTTTTGGAGAGCCTCCTGGACAATCTCAGCCTTGAGGCGTTCCTCAGCGTACATCTTCTTCAGGCGGCGGTTCTCTTCTTCTAGTTCCTTGAGCCTTGCCATCATAGAGGCATCCATACCTCCGTACTTACTGCGCCACTTGTAGAAGGTGGCGCTACTCATGCCATGCTCACGGCATAGCTCTGGTATTGGGCTGCCAGCCTCAGCTTGTTTGAGAATAGCCATGATCTGACTATCTGAATATCTTGATTTTTTCATGCAGAATCTCCTGTGTATAGATTACGAGAAAATTCTACTTTTGACCCCAGTTATTTATCGGGGGGATTACCCTGCCGTTAGCAAATATGTGCCCATCTTTATCATTTATAAAGCTCTAACGCCTAAATAAGGGGCGTTGGCGCGACAGC
>JAAELM010000487.1 GCA_024226635.1 Oceanicoccus sp.
AATTAAAAATAGCTGCATTTAACGCCCAATTTGCACAGGCACTGTACCGCCAATTAGATACCAAAGGCTGGGATAATACCGCCAAACTCCATTTTTTCAGCTTTTTTGCTGCTCAATACGCCAATATGGGCAATATACGTATGGCAGAGAAATTTTATCGGCAATTTGATACCCTACTCGTGCAAGAGCAGCCTGCCCCAAAACGTATGCATTTTACTTTGCCCAACGATTTGCAATTTAGAAACGGTGTTATGCATTACACCAGCTTAAGCTGGAAAGACCTGAGAAAAGGAAAAATAATTATACATGCCCAACAGCAAGACCTGTTTAATATGGTGTACCTCATTACCACACTGCGCGCCTTTGATGTGGCCTACCGAAACAATTACGATGTGGTGATTGTGCGCGATAGAAACATAGTAACGGATGAGTACCTGAGAGCGGTAAAGCGAAATCTGGCTTTTGATGAGTATTACATCGCTACGATAGACTCTGCCCTAATGGCAAGCCTTGGTGAAATGCCGGCCGTATTGCTGTTAAATGCCTATGATGAGGTGGAGTTCCAAACCAACAACATTACCACTTTATTCAAAAAACTCAATGCACCCCTTGAGGCTCAACATGAGCAATCAGAGCTAAGGCGGCTGGCAGCATTGGCTCAAAAGAAGGAAGCGCTTAAACAACGTACTGTTCAAACAAAAAATAACATCAGTTACCAGACAAAACACAAGAACATCACCTTTATATTAAAAGGCAATTGGGAAGAGAACCTAAGCACCCAACTTAGCCCCGTGCGTTGGAACGAAACCGATACCATAGTCAATACCACTAAACCCTATCTGGCACAATTTGAAGTAAAGCATACACAATACCCGGTATATCAACTACTGGTATTGGTTAGCGGTAAAGCGCAGGAGATTACCATTACAGCTGGTTTTCCCAACACCAAACAAGTGCGTTAC
>JAAELM010000488.1 GCA_024226635.1 Oceanicoccus sp.
ATTCTTGGAGTAGCTATCTCCTTAATTGTAGGTATGGTGATTATTGGTGGTATCAAGAGGATTGGAAAGGTTGCAAGCAAACTGGTGCCTTGCATGTCTTCAATATATGTCGCGGGAGCAATCTTCATTATAATCTGGAACTACGACAAAATAATAGATTCATTTTGCCTGATTTTCAAGCACGCCTTTACGCCAACAGCAGCTACGGGTGGTTTTGCAGGAGCAACTGTACTATACGCGATAACATGGGGGGTGAGAAGAGCAGCGTTCTCTAACGAGGCGGGGCTTGGAAGCGCTCCGATAGCACACGCTGCCGCCAAGACAAAAGAACCTGTGCGTGAAGGCCTTGTCGCGATGATGGGCCCGCTGATTGATACTATTATTATTTGTACTATGACAGCGCTCGTAATCATTATTACGGGAAAATGGACAGGTACAGCAAATTCAGCGGTTTTAACAAAGAATGCCTTTAATGCGGGAATCCCGTATTTTGGAGGTGTTATAGTTGCGATCGGATTGATACTTTTCGCAATTTCTACAGCCATAAGCTGGTCGTATTACGGCGACCGTTGCGCGGAATATTTATTTGGTAGCAGAGCAATCAAACCATACCGTTGGGTTTACGTAATAGCCCTTTGTTTAGGCGCAATGGTAAAGTTGGAATTCGTCTGGAATTTTTCAGATATCAC